>NZ_JBHXQZ010000132.1:0-17707 GCF_042717095.1 Streptomyces sp. NPDC058632
AGGACCCTAGACAAGTCCCATCGTTGCAGGTCAGGAGCACTCTCCGCTTATTTGATCAAGCCTCGGACACCCCGCCTCGTGAAAGCGCGAGGCTAGTGGAAGAAGGACACTTCAACGAGACCAGGTCTCGCCATGGATACCGATCACGAACTTCGCATCGACCCCCCGCACCGCGAACTGCTCGACCAGATCCTCGACAAGTGGTCGCTCGGCGTCCTCAGCGAGCTCTGCGAACGCCCGTGCCGCTTCAACGAACTGCGCCGAGCCGTCCCCCAGGTCACACAGAAGTCACTGACCGCGACACTTCGACGACTCGAACGAAACGGCGTGGTCGAGCGCGAGGTCGTTTCCACCCGCCCGGTAGCGGTCAGGTATCGGATCACACCACTCGGCAAGACGCTTCGGCCTCCCATCGACGTACTGCTGGCGTGGGCCTCGGAGAACATGCCCGCCATCGCACGAGCACGCGACACCTATGACACACAGGGAGAAGAAACAGGCAACTGATCTCTCCCTCCTTCGGCCGGGCACGCATTTGTGCAATATCCCGTGGGTTCCTGTCAGGCAGCGACTACCGCACAGGGGATCCGACCGGGTTTTTCCCGGCCACCGGTGCGCGCCACAGCACATGGATCATGACGGCTCTTCAGGGATCCCGAAGAATTGCCATGATCCATGTGGGCCATCTGCGCCGTGACGCCATGCCGACCTGGGGAAACGCAGGCAATTCGAGGGATATCCATCCCGACGAACCCAGGGGATATTGCACGGTTCGAGTGGCCGTGGTCATCCGATGGATCGTTCGGCCTGGGCTTTGGTCTGGGCGAGGCGGTAGGAGTCGGTGCCGGTCTCGATGATGTTTCCGCCAAAGGTGATGCGGTCGACGATGGCCGCGCAGAGCCTGGGATCGGTGAACGTCTTCGTCCACCAGAAGGCCGCCGACCGGTTCACCGGCGCCTGCCAGACCTCGCCCCGCCGCCTGCGACTCAAAGCCCTCCCCCAGTACGGCGGAACCAGCACGGAACCAGCACGGGACAGGTCACCAGGGAGGACGAGGGGTGCCCACAGGTCAGCACCGAATCAGCACCGGCACCACCGACGAGCCCTTCATTGAGGAAGTAAAACCCGCCCGACCTGCGCCTTTGCCAAATCATTGCACTTACGGTAAGTAACGCCTCAAAAATTTGTGCAGCAGTCCCATGATCCCCGAGAGTAACGGCCGGGTCCGACATCACAGCCGGAAAATCCTGTATCGCCTCGTCATGACCGGGACCGCTTGCGCCCGTTGTACGGGCGAGGCACCCGCTGTGGCGTCATGAGCCGACGGGGCGCGCGGTTGCGGTCCTCACACGTCGCCGTACGTCTCACCGCCCGGTTCGAAGCGGGCGGTCCCGGCGGTCGCGTCCGCGAGCCAGGACCGGAAGGCGTCCACGTCGGCGTCCGGGAGGGCGATCCCGATCGTGACCTCCTCGCCGTAGCGCACGTCCCGCACCTCGCGCCCCGTGGAGCGCAGGTCGTTCTGGACCTTGCCGGCCCGCTGGTGGTCGACGGTCACCGCGGCCAGCCGGAACCGGCGCCGGGTGAGCGTGCCGACGCTGTCCAGCGCCTCGCCGACGGCCCCGCCGTACGCGCGGATGAGTCCGCCCGCGCCGAGTTTGACCCCGCCGTAGTAGCGGGTGACGACGGCGACGACGTACCGCATGTCGCGGCGCAGCAGCATCTGGAGCATGGGGACGCCCGCGGTGCCGCCGGGTTCGCCGTCGTCGCTCGCCTTCTGGACGGAGGCGTCCGCGCCGATGACGTACGCCCAGCAGTTGTGGGTGGCGTCGGCGTGCTCCTTGCGGACGGCGGCGACGAACTCCTGTGCCTCCCGCTCGGTGGCCGCCGGGGCGAGCGCGCACAGGAAGCGGGAGCGGTTGATCTCGGTCTCGTGCACACCCGCGCGGGCGATGGTGCGGTACTCGTCCTGCATCCGGCCACCCTATGCGCAGCCGGCCGGGCGGGCCGTCACGGGCGGCGGGCGCGGGACGGGCGGGGACGGGCCAGTACAGGCGGGGGTGGACGGGGCCGACAGGGCGGGCAGGGCTGAAAGGGCCTACCGCGCGGTGCCCCGGGGCACGGTCATCGCGGTCAGCAGGGCGGCACCGGGGGCGAGGTCCGACCAGGCGGCGCCGTGCCAGGACAGCACCGCGACCGCGGAGGTCGGGAACTTGGCGCGGACCCGGTCGAGCGTGTCGTCCACGCCGTCGTCGGCCAGCGTCAGCACGAGATCGGCCAGGCCCGGGTTGTGGCCGGTCAGCAGCAGGGTGCCGACCTCCGCGGGCACCTCGCGCACCACGGCCAGCAGGTCGGGAACACCGGCGGCGTAGAGCCGCGGCTCGTGCCGGACCGGCGGGGGTGTGTCCCACTGGGACGCCGCCAGCTCCCAGGTCCGGCGCGCGCGTACGGCGGTGGAGCACAGGGCGAGGCCGGGCGGGCCGACGGCCCCGGCGATCGCGCGTCCGGCGGCGGGCGCGTCGCGCTCGCCCCGCGCGGCGAGCGGACGGTCGTGGTCGGGCACACCCTCGGGCCAGGCGGACTTGGCGTGCCGCAGCACGACCAGCCGACGCGCCGGCCCCGTCCCGGTGGGCCCGGTGCGTCCCGTGGGCCCGGTGCGTCCCGTGGGCCCGGTGCGTTCCGTGGGCCCGGGTCCGTCGGAGGTCCCGGTCATGCCGTGGACCCCAGGTCCCGGGTGAGGTCGAGGCCGAGCAGCCGGTCGGCGTAGGCGTACGTCTCGAAGCGGGCGCCGTCCGGTACCTCCGGATCCTGCTCCACCGCGCGGAGCACGCGGAGCACGGCGACTGCGTCCAGGTCGTCCTCCCAGGCGGTGCGCAGGTCCACGCGCACCGTGTCGGGGATGGGCCGCGAGGGGCGGTGCGCCCAGGCGGCGACCGCGCCGCGCCAGCGTCCGAGGGTGCCTGCGGCCTCGTCCAGGGCGGCCGGGTCGAGCCGCAGCGGGCTGCTCCTGGGATGCGTGAGCAGGGCGAGCCGCAGGACGGTCGGCTCGGTGGGGTTGTCCGGGGCGGTGAGGTCCGCGGGGCCAGGGGCCCCGGTGGAATCGGTGCGATCGGCGCCGTCCGGTGCGTCGCCCAGCCCTTCCTGGTGGACGGGTGCGACGGCGACACGGACTCCGCCCGGTGCCGCGCCGCCCTCGCTCACCACGTGCAGGACCTGGGCCTCCCCCAGCCCGGTGCCGGCGCCCCGTCCGTCCTCGAAGGGCCGTACGCCGAGGGCGGCGCCCGCGGCACGCAGTTCGGGCAGGTCCCGTTCGCCGTCGAGCAGCGCCCACACCGGGGTGCCGCCGAGTTCCAGGGCGCGCACGAGCAGGTCGGCGACGAGCAGCACGCGCAGGCTCGTCGGATCGAACCCGCGCGTGTGGGCCTCGACGCGGGTGAGGCCCCGCCGGGCGGGGGTGGCGTCCACGAGTTCGCCGGTCCGGGCGTCGGTGATGCGCAGCACGAGGCGAGCGTAGGCGCACAAGCGGGTCCGCGCAGTCATCTCGCACGCTTTCGGGGGACGCCGTGGCTCCGGGGCGTTCCCCGTGTCCCCGGGAATCACCCCGCACTCCGGTTCGTTGTCCGTGGGACAGCTCCCTGACGACTACTACGACGACGACGACTACGACAGCCCAGGAGGCCCACGGTGTACGGCGACGAGGCAGCGGTTCGCAGGATTCTCACCGGGCTCGGCGACACCTGGGCCGTGGTGGGCCTGTCGTCGAACCGGCAGCGGGCGGCGTACGGCGTCGCCCAGGTGCTGCAGCGCTTCGGCAAGCGTGTGGTGCCGGTGCATCCGAAGGCCGAGACGGTGCACGGCGAGCAGGGGTACGCCTCGCTGGCGGACATCCCCTTCGAGGTGGACGTCGTGGACGTGTTCGTGAACAGCGATCTGGCCGGGGCGGTCGCGGACGAGGCGGTCGCCAAGGGCGCCGAGGCGATCTGGTTCCAGCTGGACGTCATCGACGAGGCGGCCTACGAGCGGGTCCGCGCTGCGGGCCTGGAGATGGTGATGGACCGCTGCCCTGCGATCGAGATACCGCGCCTGGGTCAGGGCTGACGTCACCGCCCTCCGGGCCGAAAACATGACCGGGACGTCCCGGCGTCAACCGGGCGCGCTGTCGCCATAATGGCCCGATGACGCGGTCCTCGCCCTCCTCTCGTGACGTCTGCTCCCTTGCTCCACAGCGGTTTCCGGTCGTCGTCGTGGGTGCCGGTCCGGCCGGGCTCACCGTCGGCAGCATCCTGCGGGCGGCCGGTGTGGAGTGCCTGGTCCTGGAGGCCGAGTCACGGGAGTTCATCGAGCGGCGGCCCCGGGCCGGGGTGATCGAGGAAGGGGCGGTGCGCGGGCTGGAGCGTCGGGGCCTCGCACAGAACCTGCTGGAGCGGGCCGAGTTGCACTCCGCGTGCGAGTTCCGCTTCGACGGGGAGCGGTACCGTTTCCCCTACCAGGAGCTGACGGGCAGTCATCACTGGATCTACCCGCAGCCGTTGCTGGTCACGGACCTGGTGCGCGCGTACGCGGACGTGCGGGGCGGGCAGATCCGGTTCGGCGTGCGGGACGTGCGGCTGCACGGCGTGGACGGCGACCGGCCGTCGGTGTCGTACACCTGCCCGGAGACCGGCGGGCGGCAGGTCGTGGAGTGCTCCTTCGTGGCGGGCTGCGACGGGGCCCGCGGGGCGACGCGGGCCGCGCTGCCGCCGGAGCGGACGCGCGTGGCGCGGCACGACTACGGCATCGGCTGGCTGGCACTGCTCGCCGAGGCGCCGCCGACCGGTGACAGCGTGCTCTTCGGCTGCCACCCGGACGGGTTCGCCGGCCAGATGCCGCGCAGCCCCGAGGTGACCCGCTACTACCTCCAGTGCCCGCCCGGCGCCGACCCCGCCGACTGGCCGCACGAACGGGTCTGGACGGAGCTCCGGCGACGGCTCGGTGCGGCCGGCGCGCCCCCTCCGGTCGAGGGGCGGCTGACCGAGAAGCGTGTGCTGGACATGCACGACTACGTCACCGAGCCGATGGTGTTCGGGCGCCTCTTCCTCGCCGGGGACGCGGCGCATCTGGTCGCGCCGATCGCCGCCAAGGGCATGAACCTCGCCCTGCACGACGCCTTCCTGCTCGGTGACGCGCTGGCCGCTCGTCTCACGGCCGGCGACGACAGCGGACTGGCCGGCTACTCGCAAGCATGCCTGCGGCGCGTGTGGGACTACCAGGAGTTCTCGCAGTGGCTCTCCGAGCTCTACCACGGCACCGCGTCGGGCGAACCGTTCCGCGCGGGCACCACGCTGGCCCGGCTGCGGCGCCTGTTCACCTCCCGCGCCGCGGCCGCCGCCTTCGCCGAGCAGTATCTGGGCACGGCCGCCACGTACTGACCGGGGAGCGCCGAGCGCCTCTCCGACTGCCTCAGTCGTGCGGGGGCCGGTCGCTCAGCCGGTGGTCGGCGACGTTCAGCGCCTCGTCCACCAGCCGCCGCAGATGTCCGTCGCGCAGTGAGTAGATCACCCTGCGGCCCTCCTTGCGCGTGTCCACGAGCCCCGCGAGACGCAGCCGCGCCAGATGCTGGCTGACCGCGGGCCGCGCCGCGCCGCACAGCTCCGTGAGCGTGCCGACGTCGGCCTCGCCGCCGGTCAGCGCGTGCAGCAGGGTCAGCCGGGTGCGGTCGCCGAGCAGGTCCAGGAGTTCCGCGGCGAGCGCGAACTGCTCGTCGCCGGGCGTGCGGGGGTGCGCATCGTGCGCAGGTGAGAGGTGCATGCGTGCGCTCATACGCACATAATGACCCCGTGGGCGACAGCCCGTCCACCTCGCACACCGGAAGGGGACCCACGTGAACGACCGGCACGAGCACGGCCGAGACCACGAGCCCGGACACCGGCACGGCCCCGGCCACGGGCGGCCGCACGGGCACCCCCACGAGCGCGACCGTCATGGCCACGAGCGCCCCGGCGCGCCTTCGCGCCACCACGGCCGCCTCCGGCTCAGCCACCGCCTCCGTCATCTGCTCACCCCGCACTCCCACGAGACCGCGGAAAAGGTCGACTCCGTCCTCGAGTCCTCGGCCCGCGGTCTGCGGGCGCTGTGGGTCTCACTGGCGGTGCTCGGTGCGACGGCACTGGCGCAGGCGGTCGTGGTGGCCGTCTCGGGCTCGGTCGCGCTGCTCGGCGACACGGTGCACAATGCCGCGGACGCGCTGACCGCCGTACCGCTCGGGATCGCCTTCGTGCTGGGCCGGCGGGCCGCCACCCGCCGCTTCACCTACGGATACGGCCGGGCCGAGGACCTGGCCGGCATCGTGATCGTGCTGACGATCGCGGCCTCCGCGGCCTTCGCGGGCTGGACGGCGGTGGACCGGCTCCTCGACCCGCGGCCGATGAACCACGTCCCGGCGGTCGCCGTCGCCGCTCTCGTCGGGTTCGCGGGCAACGAGTGGGTGGCCCGCTACCGCATCCGGGTCGGCCGGGCCATCGGCTCGGCCGCACTGGTCGCCGACGGGCTGCACGCCCGGACGGACGGGTTCACCTCACTCGCCGTCCTGCTGGGCGCCGGCGGGGCGGCCCTGGGGTGGCAGCTCGCGGACCCGGTCGTGGGGCTGGCGATCACGGTGGCGATCGTCCTGGTGCTGCGGAACGCGGCGCGGGAGGTGTTCGGGCGGATGATGGACGCCGTCGACCCGGCGCTCGTGGACCGGGCCGAGCAGGCGCTGAGCGAGGTCCCCGGTGTGCGCGGGGTGGGTGAGCTGCGACTGCGCTGGATCGGGCACCGGCTGCGGGCCGAGGTGGCGGTCGTGGTGGACGGCGGGGCGACCGTGCGGGAGGCCCACCGCGTCGCGGTCGACGCCGAGCACGCCCTGCTGCACGCGGTACCCCGGCTGACCGCGGCCCTGGTTCACGCCGACCCGGAGCCTGTCCCGGGTGAGCAGGACCCGCACCTGCCCCTGGCCCATCATGCCGCGGCATGAGCGGTGCGGCCGGCGTGACTCGACCGGTGCGGGCGCCGGGTCGGCCCGGCGCCGGTCTCCGCGGGCGGCCGAGGCTCAGGCCACGCCCAGTCCCTCCAGCACGACGGCGCCCGGCAGTTCGGCGAAGGCCTTGCCCGGCACCAGGAGTTTGCCCTGCCGGCGCCCGCTGCCGACGAGCACGTACGGCAGGTCGACGACGGCCGCGTCCACGAGTACCGGCCAGTCGGCGGGGAGTCCGATCGGGGTGATGCCGCCGTACTCCATGCCGCTCTCCCCCGTCGCCGTGTCCATCGGGGCGAACGAGGCCTTGCGCGCGCCGAGCCGGCGGCGCACGGTGCCGTTGACGTCGGCCCGGGTGGTGGACAGGACCACGCAGGCGGCGAGGGTGCTCTCGCCGCCCCGCCTGCCCGCCACGACCACGCAGTTCGCCGAGCGCTCGAGCAGGTCCTGGCCGTAGTGCTCGACGAAGACGGCGGTGTCGGCCCAGCGCGGGTCCGTGTCGACGTAGAGGATCTGCTCGGCGGGGACGCTGCCGCTCCAGGCGCGGACGGCCGCGGCGACCGGCGCGGTGAGCTGGTCGAGGCAGTCGGGGGCGGGGGTGGCGTGGTCGAAGGTGCCGATGGGTGCGCGCATGGCGGCACCGTAACAGCCGTGCGGCGGCCGTCGGCGGGGTGTCCCGGCGGCCGTCGGGAGGCGCTGATGCGGGCAAAGTCGCCGCTCTCGCCCGGCAGGAGCCGCCGGCCCCGTCTCCAGCGGTCCGGGGCCTCGGTGCCCGCGAGCAGCCGGTGGGCGGTACGGCTCATTTCCACCACGGCGTGATGCACCCGTTCGCCACCGCACGGTGGTGCGCGGCCTGCCCCGCCCGGACCTCAGCCCCCGGGCTCCAGCTCGGCGAGCTGGGCCTCGTCCAGCTCCGACAGCGCCCGCAGCTGCTCCGGCGTGACGCCCTCCGGGATCGGCACCGGCGCCGGCGTGCGCAGCGGCGGCTGCCAGCCCTCGTCGGGAGTCCAGCGGCGTACGACCCGGGCCGGGGCGCCCGCGACCACGGCGTGGTCGGGAACCGTGCCCCGCACCACCGCGCCCGCGGCCACCACCACGTTCCGCCCGATCCGCGCGCCCGGGAGGATCACCGCCCCGGTGCCGATCCAGCAGCCGGGGCCGATCTCCACCGGGTCCATCCGCGGCCACTGCTTGCCGATGGGCTCGTGCGGATCGTCGTAGGAGTGGTTGGTGGACGTGATGTAGACGTACGGCCCGAAGTAGCAGTCGCTGCCGATGGTGACGGTGGTGTCGGCGATGACATGGCTGCCGCGGCCGAGGACGACACCGTCGCCGAGACGGAGGATCGGGTCGGGCCCCAGCTCCAGGCCGGGCATCAGTCCGGCGGTCAGTGTGACCTGTTCGCCGATGATGCAGTGCGCGCCGAGCTGGATCCAGGGTTCGCCGAAGACGGTGCCGAGCGGGAAGGCGAGCCTGGTACCTGTTCCCATCGCGCCGAAGCGGAGGCGGCCGGGGTGCTCGGCGGTCACCGAGCCCGTGCGCTGCACCCAGGCCCAGCCCGCGTGGACCGCGCGCTGCGCGAGGCGGCGCGGCCAGGACGAGAACGTGTTCCTGCTTTTCGGCACCCGCTCACCGTATCGCCGGGCGTGACGCCCATGCGTCGTGCGCCCTGTGATCTTCACCCCACACCCCTGGCGTACGGTGCCTGTCATCACCCGACCAGGAGGCGAGGCGGCGATGACGCACAAGGCACTGATCACCGGCATCGGCGGCAGAGAACCCCAGGTGGACCCGACCGCCTTCGTGGCCCCCACGGCCACGGTGATCGGGGACGTGACGCTGGGGGCGGGCGCGAGCGTCTGGTACGGCGCGGTCCTGCGCGGCGACGTGGAGGCGATCGCGGTCGGCGCCGGCAGCAATGTCCAGGACAATTGCACGCTGCACGCCGACCCCGGCTTCCCCGTCACGGTCGGTGAGCGGGTCTCGGTCGGGCACAACGCCGTGGTCCACGGGGCGACGGTCGGGGACGACTGCCTGATCGGCATGGGGGCCACGGTGCTCAACGGCGCGGTGGTCGGCGCCGGTTCCCTGGTGGCGGCACAGGCGCTGGTGCCACAGGGCATGGAGGTGCCGCCGGGCTCGCTGGTCGCGGGGGTCCCGGCGAAGGTCCGGCGGGAGCTGACGGAGGAGGAGCGCGCGGGGCTGACGCTCAACGGGACGATGTACGCGGAGCTCGCGAAGGCGCACCGCGACGTGCACGGTGCGCCGTAGGGCCTGTCCGGACCGGCGGTGGGGGACGGCGCTCAGGCGTTCCAGCTCCACTCGGCGACCTCGGGCAGGTCGGTGCCGTGTACGCGGATCCAGTCGTGGTGCCGGGTGCGGGCGTCGGCCATCCGCTGGCGTACGGCGGCTGCGCGGACCGCGAGGCCCGGGACGCGGTCGATGACGTCCATGACCAGCCGGTAGCGGTCGAGGTCGTTGCGGACCACCATGTCGAACGGCGTGGTGGTCGTCCCGGACTCCTTGTAGCCGCGAACGTGCAGGTGCTCGTGCCCGGTGCGCCGGTAGGTGAGGCGATGGATCAGCCACGGGTAGCCGTGGTAGGCGAAGACGACCGGCTTGTCGGGGGTGAACAGGCCGTCGTACTCGAAGTCGGTCATGCCGTGCGGGTGTTCCCCGTGGGGCAGCAGCCGGGTGAGGTCGACGACGTTGACGACACGGACCGCCAGGTCCGGCAGGTGGCGGCGCAGCAACTGCGCCGCGGCCAGCACCTCCTGGGTGGGTACGTCCCCGGCACAGCCCAGCACCACGTCGGGGGTGCCGCCGTTCTCGGTGCCGGCCCAGTCCCAGACTCCGGCGCCGCGTGCGCAGTGGACGCGGGCCGCGTCCATGGACAGCCAGTCGAAGCACGGCTGCTTGCCGGCCACGACGACGTTGACGTAGTCACGACTGCGCAGCGCGTGGTCCGCGACCGACAGCAGGGTGTTGGCGTCCGGCGGCAGGTAGACCCGGACGACCTCGGGGCTCTTGTTGAGCACGTGGTCGACGAAGCCGGGGTCCTGGTGGGAGAAGCCGTTGTGGTCCTGGCGCCACACGTGCGAGGTGAGCAGGTAGTTGAGAGAGGCGATGGGGGCGCGCCAGGGCAGTTCGCGGGAGGTCTTCAGCCACTTGATGTGCTGGTTGACCATCGAGTCGACGATGTGCACGAACGCCTCGTAGCTGGAGAAGAGGCCGTGCCGTCCGGTGAGCAGATAGCCCTCGAGCCAGCCCTGGCAGAGGTGTTCGGAGAGGATCTCCATCACGCGGCCGTGCGGGTCGAGGTGCTCGTCGACGTCGAGGGTGCCGGCCTGCCAGGCCTTGCCGCTGACGTCGTAGACGGCCTGCAGTCGGTTGGACGCCGTCTCGTCGGGGCCGACGAGACGGAAGTCCCGCCGGCCGGCGGTGTCCTTCATGACCTGCTTCAGGAGGTCGCCGAGGACGCGGGTGGGTTCGTGGAGGGTGGTGCCGGGCTTGTCGACGGGAACGGCGAAGTCGTCGAGGTCCGGCATCGGCAGGTCGCGGACGAGGAGCCCGCCGTTGGCGTGCGGGGTGGCACCGAGCCTGCGGGCACCCTCGGGGACGCAGGCGAGGACGTCCGCGACGGGCCGGCCCTCGGCGTCGAACAGCTCCTCGGGCCGGTACGACCGCAGCCATGCCTCCAGCTGGTGCAGATGCTCCGGATTCTCGCGGACCGCCGGCAGCGGCACCTGGTGGGAGCGCCAGGTGTTCTCCACGGGGACGCCGTCCACCTCGGCCGGGCCGGTCCACCCCTTCGGGGTCCGCAGCACGATCACCGGCCAGGACACCCGCTCGGTCGCACCGTCCTCACGGGCGGCGCGCTGCGCCGCCGCGATGCGGTCCAGGGCGGTGTCCAGGGCCTGGGCCATCGCCCGGTGGACGAGGGCGGGGTCGTCACCGGTCACGTGGATCGGCTCGTGCCCGTACCCCCGCAGCAGCGCGTCGAGTTCGGCCTCGGGAAGGCGGGCCAGCACGGTCGGATTGGCGATCTTGTAGCCGTTGAGGTGCAGGATCGGCAGGACGGCGCCGTCGTGGACGGGGTCGAGGAACTTGTTGGAGTGCCAGGACGCGGCCAGCGGCCCGGTCTCCGCCTCTCCGTCGCCGATCACGCAGGCGACCAGCAGCCCCGGGTTGTCGAATGCGGCGCCGTAGGCGTGGGCGAGGGAGTAGCCGAGTTCACCGCCCTCGTGGATCGAGCCGGGAACCTCCGGGGCGATGTGGCTGGGGACGCCGCCGGGGAAGGAGAACTGCCGGAAGAGCCGTGCCATGCCCGGGGCGTCGCGGCCGACGTCCGGGTACCTCTCGCCGTAACTGCCCTCCAGCCAGGAGTTGGCCAGCACCGAGGGGCCGCCATGGCCCGGCCCCCAGACGCACAGCGCGTCCAGCCCGCGTGCGCCGATCACCCGGTTCAGGTGGGTGTACACCAGGTTCAGGCCGGGTGAGGTGCCCCAGTGCCCGAGCAGCCTCGGCTTGATGTGCTCGGCCCTGAGGGGCTCGGTGAGCAGCGGGTTCGCCAGCAGGTAGATCTGGCCCGCCGCCAGGTAGTTGGCGGCACGCCAGTGGGCGTCCAGCGTGCGCAGTTCCTCGTCGGTCGGTGCGGTCCGGGTGTCCTGGTCCTCGGGCATGGCTGGCTCCGTGGGTGATCGACGGGGGTGATCGCGGAATCGGGGGCGGGGGCCGGGGTGGGGAGTACCAGTTTCCGCCCGCTTCATTCCCCGGGTCGCCGGACGCAGGCATCTGGCGCAATCCGAGCACGGGACGCTCCTGTCCTCCTCCCCCGTCCCGTGCTCCCCACTCCGTCCGTGCGCTTTCTCCGGACGGCCGGTTCAGTCGTGTGCGACGACCGCGACCGGTGCCGCGGAGTGGTGCAGCACGGCGTGGGCGATCGGCCCGATGCGGACGCCGAACGGGTGGTGGCGGACGCGCCGCCCGACCACGACGAGCGAGGCCTCCCGCGATGCGTCGATGAGCCGGATGGACGGGCTGCCGCCGAAGGACTCCTCCACGACGTCGACGTCCTCGAACTCCGCTCGCCAGGGGCGGAGCACCTTCGCGAGCGTCGCGGTCCGTTCCCTTGCGATCACCTGGTACACGTCCGGGTCGGCCGGCAGGCCGTGGACGTAGTACGGCGGCAGGTTCCAGCCATGCAGGACGCGCAGTCCGGTGCCCCGCCGGGCGGCCTCGGCGAACGCGAAGCGGATCACCGCGTCGTCGGGCCGGTCGGCGTCCACGCCGAGCAGGACCGGCCGGTAGCGGGTCGCGGCGGACGGGATGCCCGTGGGATCCGGCTCGTGCTCGTCGGCGGCCTGCTCCCCGGCACGGACCAGGACGACGGGCCGCTCGGTACGGGCCACGACGGCGAGGCCCACGGAGCCGACCAGGAATCCGGCGAAGCCGCTCATCCCGCGGGAGCCCAGCACGAGCAGTTCGGCGTCCTCCGCAGCCTTGATCAGCACCTCGTGGGGCCGGCCGGTGACCTGTTCCGTGGTGACCTCGACCCCGGGGTGACGCAGCCGCAGCCCGGCCGCGGCCTCACCCGGCGTGGTCCCCCAGCCGTCGGCCGGGAGCGTCTCCGCCTCGCCGCCCCCCTTCCCCTGCCGCCCGGTCTCCGCGCCGGGGAACGGCGCCCGGGCGACCGGCTCCGGCAGGGACTCTCGGACCTCGGCCAGCCGGAGCGGAAGACCGCGCAGCTTCGCCTCGCGGGCCGCCCACTCGGCGGCGGCCCGGCTCTCCGCGGAACCGTCGAAACCGATGGTGATGGTGCGGGGCATGACGTGCGCCTCCTGCCTGTGGCGACTGCTGGTCGGAACGGATCGGTACTGCTGTCGCCGAGATCACCTTCAGTATCGGTGGGCCGGGCGGCCGGCCGACAGGGGCCACAGGTCCCCACGAGGGCCGGAGGTCACGTTCCGGAGCACCGGCGTCATGCCCCGGTACCCGACGGTCCCGCCCCGGCCCGGGAGCACCGGTGCCGCGGGGCCGGATGCCCCCTCATCGGGGCCGTACGGCCCATGGCCCCGGCGGCGGTTCCGCAGGAGGCTGGGGCCGTACCGGAAGCACCCGCACACCGCACCGGAACCACCCGCCCCGTATCTCGTATCCCACATCCCGTAAGGGAGGCCGCGATGTTCGCTCCCCCGTCCCCCGGCATGCCGCGCGCCCTGCCCGCCGAGCATCAGGCGAAGCTCCTGGAGACCGCCCGCGAGGTGTCCTTCCCGCAAGGGGCCCGGCTGTTCGAGGAGGGGGGCCGCGCGGACCGGTTCTGGGTCATCCGTACCGGTACCGTCGAGCTCGACATGCATGTCCCCGGCCGCCGGGCCGCCGTCATCGAGCGTCTCGGGCACAACGAACTCGTCGGCTGGTCCTGGCTGTACAGCCCGCACGTCTGGCATCTGGGCGCAGAGGCGGCCACCCCGGTACGGGCCTACGAGTTCGACGCCGCGGCCGTCCGCGCGATGGGCGAGGACGAGCCGGCCCTCGGGCGGGACCTCGCCCAGTGGGTGGGCCATGTGGTCGCCCACCGGCTGCACTCCGCCCGGGTCCGGCTGCTGGACCTGTACGGCCCCTACGGGGCGGGCAGCGGCGTCTGAGCCGGGTACCGGGGCCCGCGCCCGGTGCGGCGGGCCACCGCGGGCAGGTGTCAGCCGTGGGGGCGCAGGGTCCAGACAACCGTCATCTCGCCGGTCACCGCACCGTCCTCGCGCCGGATCACGATCGACACCGGGAACTCGGGGCGCCGGCCCTCGTCCAGCTCGGCCACGACCTCGGTGACCGGCCGGCCCAGGGCCGCGGTGGCGGTGACGGGGCCCATCGCCAGCTTCCGGTAGGCGATCTCGGCGCGGACCGCGAGCGGAACCGCCCGTGCGAGCTGCTCCCCGAACGCGGCGAGCACGAGGGCACCGCTCGCCGACTCCCCCAGGGTGAACATCGCGCCGGCGTGCGGGCCGCCCACGTGGTTGTGGTAGTCGCCCTGGTCCGGCAGGGACACCACGGCCCGTTCCGAAGTGGTCTCCAGGAACTCGAGGTTGAGGGTGCGGGCCATGGGCACCGTGGCGGCGAGCATCTCGCCGATGGTCATCCGGTCGTCGCTCATGACTGCATGTTACTCACGAGTAGACGCGGCTGGCCAGGCCTCGGGGCCGGGGGCCGACCGTGCGCCGGCCACCCTCGTACGGCTCCCCGGCCCGTGCGACCGGCCCCGGAGCGCAAAGGGCCGCCGTGGGATGCGCGACCGCACCGGTGTTTCGACGTCGTGTGATCGCTCCGGGTTGCCTCCGGATCACTTCCGGCTCTTGGTTGCTACGTCCCTGTCAACGGGCAGTGACCGAATCGTGTCACTGGCCGGGCTAGGGTGGCTCACCATGTGGCCAGGAAACCAGCCGCCCGGGGGCGAGCAGAACCCGCAGTCGAGCAATCCGTACCAGCAGCCGGGGTACCGACAGCCGAATCCGTATCAGCAGCCCGGCACCCAGCAGCCGAACCCTTACGCGCAGCAGCCGCAGCAGTGGGGGACGCCGGACACCGTGGGCATGCCTCAGCCGCCGCAGGGCGGGGGCGGCGGGAAGCAGACGAAGATCGTGGCCGTCGTGGCCGCGGCGGCCGTGGTCGTGGCCGCCGGCGTCACCGGCTTCCTGGTGCTGGGCGGTGACAAGGACGACACCGCCGACAAGAAGGACGCGAAGCCGTCCGTGAGCGCGTCCGTGAGCGCGTCCGGGAAGCCCTCCACGGAGCCGAGCGCCTCCGGCTCCGGCGGCAACCCGCGGGGCGGGGAGGCCGAGAAGGCGACGGTTCCGGGCTGGCAGGTCGTCACGAACACGCGCTTCGGCACCAAGTTCGACGTCCCCGCCGACTGGGAGATCGAGGACCCCGGCACCAGCGTGGGCTTCGAATGGGAGGAGGAGGACGGTGAGCTGGACCGCACCACCGTCACCGCCCCTGCCTATCTGAAGTCCAAGTGGTGCACGAGCGACGACGACAAGGACGGCCGCGAGGACGAGACCTCCCTCGTCACCGCCGGCACCCGTGGTGAGAACGGCGCCAAGACCTCGGACCAGGCCGCGGAGACCCGTGTGCCGTGGTGGATCTACGGCGGCTACACCCAGCCCGACAAGAAGAGCGTGAAGTCCGAGAAGCCGAAGGCGTACACGACCGCCTCGGGCCTCAAGGGCAGCGTCGCCACGGCGCACTCGGAGAACACGCCCCAGAACGGCAAGTGCGACAGCGAGGGCAAGGCGATCACCTTCGGGTTCAAGAACGGTGCCGGGGACTTCGTCACCTGGAACCTGTACGGCGCCAAGGGCGTCGAGGACGAGATCCCGGAGGAGACCGTGCAGAAGATCCTCAGCACGGTACGCCTCACCGAGGAAGCACCGACCGAGTCGTAGCGGGCAGGGGAACCGAGGGCTCCTCCGGCCGCTTCCCGCCCACGGGGCGACGGGAGACGGCGGGAGGAGTCCTCGGCGGGGGGCGGCACATTTGGCAAGTCGGCCCCGTCCCGGCGATAGTCACGAGGTGCCGACCACCGCCTCCTCCCGCCGTCCCGCCTGGGCGGGCCGCAACTACACGCTGCTGACCGCGTCCGCCGTGGTGACGAGCCTGGGCAGTCACGGCGCGCTGATCGCCTCCGCGTTCGCGGTGCTGGGCGCGGGCGGGGACGGCGGTGACGTGGGCCTGGTGGCCGCCGCCCGCACCCTGCCGCTGGTGTTGTTCCTGCTGATCGGCGGCGCCGTCGCGGACCGGCTGCCGCGCCACCGCGTGATGGTCGCGGCCAATGTCCTCAACTGTGTCTCGCAGGCCGCGTTCGCGGCGCTGGTTCTGGCGGGCGAGGCCCGACTGTGGCAGATGATGCTGCTCAGCGCACTCGGCGGAGTCGGCCAGGCGTTCTTCGGACCGGCCGCCGAGGGCATGCTGCTCTCCTCGGTCGAGGGCGAGCAGGCCGGCCGGGCGTTCGCGGTGTTCCGGATGGCGATGCAGGGCGCGACACTCGGCGGCGCCGCCCTCGGCGGTCTCATGATCGCGGCGATGGGGCCGGGCTGGGTGCTCGCGGCGGACGCGGCGGCCTTCGCGGTCGCGGCGGCGCTGCGGACCTTCCTCGACGTGAAGCACATACCCCCGCGCGCCCCGGGCGGCGGTCTGCTCGCCGACCTCCGGGACGGCTGGCGGGAGTTCTCCGGCCGGCCCTGGCTGTGGGGCATCGTCGTCCAGTTCTCCGTCGCCAACGCCGTGGTCGGCGCCGCCGACGCGGTCTACGGTCCGCTCGTCGCCCGGGACCATCTGGGCGGCGCGGCGCCCTGGGGTCTGGCCCTGGCCTTCTTCGGGGCGGGCACGGTGCTGGGCGCGTTGCTGATGACCCGCTGGAAACCGCGCCGCCTGCTGTTCGTCGGCACCCTGTGCGTGTTCCCGCTGGCCCTGCCGTCAGCCGCGCTGGCCGTGCCGGTACCGGTGGCGGTGCTGTGCGCGGTGATGTGCGTGACCGGGGTGACCGTCGAGGTGTTCGGGGTCTCCTGGATGACGGCGCTTCATCAGGAGATCCCGGAGGAGAAGCTGTCCCGGGTGTCGGCCTACGACTGGTTCGGGTCCGTCGCCCTGGTGCCGGCCACGATGGCGCTGGCGGGCCCCGCCGAGACCGCGTTCGGGCGCACGGAGGCGCTGTGGGGCTGCGCCGTGCTGGTCGTCGTGGTCACGGCGGCGGTGCTGTGCGTGCCGGACGTACGCCGTCTGCGGCGTCGGACGGTGCCTGTCACCGGGGCGGTCCCGGTCGCCGGCAAGGGGTCAGCCGATGCCGAACGCCCCGTCGGGGGGCTCGGGTGACGGTACGGCGTCCTCGTCCCGCACCGGCCGCGCCCCGCCGGTGAAGTTCCGCAGGGCCGCGCCGTGCTCGACGCGGGCCGGGAAGGCGTCGGCTGCGGTGCGCCGGGCCAGGGCGGCGAGGTCGAGGGGACGGTGTGCTGCGGCGAGGACGGCGTTGCCGAAACGGCGCCCGCGCAGCACTCCCGGCTCGGCGATCAGCACCAGCTCCTCGAACACCGTGCCGAGCGTGGCCAGTTGGGAGCGCAGGAAGGCGAAGGGGGCCGCGTCGGCGAGGTTGCCGAGGTAGACGCCGTCGGCCCGCAGGACGCGGGCGGCCTCACGGGCGTACGCGACGGAGGTCAGGTGCTCCGGGACGCGTGAGCCGCCGAAGACGTCGGCGACGAGGACGTCCGCGGAGGCGTCGGGAGCGGCCTCCAGCCAGGCACGGGCGTCCGCGGCGTGCAGCGTGATGTCCGCGCCCTCGGGCAGCGGCAGCTGTTCGGCGACCAGGTCCAGCAGTTCCCGGTCGCACTCGACGACGTCCTGCCGGGAGCCGGGGCGGGTCGCGGCGAGGTAGCGGGGCAGGGTGAGCGCGCCGCCGCCGAGGTGCAGCGTGTCCAGCGGGTGCCCCGGCTCGGCGAGGGTGTCCAGCACGTGCCCCAGCCGCCGGGTGTACTCGAACTCCAGATGGGCCGGCTCGTCCAGGTCGACGTAGGACTGCGGTGCCCCGTCGACCGTCAGCAGCCACGCCCGTTCCCGGTCGACGTCGGGCATCAGCTTCGCGGTGCCGTGACCGACGGCGCGGGTGACGGGTATCGGCTCGTTCATCGTCCCATTGTGCCGTCGCACGACCGGGCGCCCGCCCCATGCGGG
>NZ_JBHXQZ010000133.1:0-17482 GCF_042717095.1 Streptomyces sp. NPDC058632
GCGACCGAACTGCGCAACCAGCTCAACCACCTCACCGGACTCCGGCTCCCCGCGACCCTGGTCTTCGACCACCCCAACGCCCTCGCCGTCACCGAGTTCGTGGAGGCCGAACTGGCCGCCGCGTACCCGGCGTCGGGCGATGACGCGGACGGCTCCACCGGGGAGGACGGCATCCGCCGGGCACTGCGGTCGATCCCGACCAGGCGCCTGCGGGACGCCGGTCTGATGGACGTCCTCCTCGAACTCGCCGAGGACGACGGTGCGCCGGCGCGGGAAGAGGCCGGCGCGGGCCGGGAGGAGCCGGACGCCGACCTGGACGACGCACAGGACGGCACCGCCGACGCCCTCCAGGACGACCTGGGCGTACCCGCCCCCGACCAGGGCGAGACCGAGCGGGAATCCGACACCGTGGGTGTCCCCGGAGCCCTCGCGATCCCCGACGCCCTGCGCGCCGCCCGCGCGGAGACCGCGCGGCTGCGCCGGGACAACCGACGGCTCACCGCCGTTCAGCACGAACCGATCGCTATCGTCGGCATGGCCTGCCGCTACCCGGGCGGAGTGTCCTCGCCCGAGGACCTGTGGCGACTGGTGACGGACGGTGCGGACGCCGTCACCCCGTTCCCCGAGGACCGGGGATGGGACCTGTCGATGCTGCGCGACCCGGAGGCCAAGCACTCCGACGGCTACTACGCGCGGGAGGGCGGCTTCCTCGACGGGGCGGCCGACTTCGACCCCGGGTTCTTCGGCATCTCGCCGCGCGAGGCACTGGCGATGGACCCGCAGCAGCGGCTGGCGCTGGAGCTGTCCTGGGAGGCGCTGGAGCGGGCGGGCATCGACCCGGGCTCGCTCAGGGGCAGCCGCACCGGCGTCTTCGCCGGCGTGATGTACCACGACTACCCCGGCAGCGACGGCAACGGCAGCGTCGTCACCGGCCGCATCGCCTACAAGCTCGGTCTCGAGGGCCCGGCGGTCTCCGTCGACACCGCCTGCTCGTCCTCCCTGGTCGCGCTGCACCTCGCGGTGCAGGCGCTGCGACAGGGCGACTGCTCGCTCGCCGTCACCGGCGGTGTCACCGTGCTCTCCACGCCCGGCGTGTTCGTCGAATTCGGCCGCCAGGGCGGCCTGGCGCCCGACGGCCGGTGCAAGTCGTTCGCTGCGGCGGCCGACGGCACCGGATTCTCCGAGGGAGCCGGCTTCCTCGTGATCGAACGGCTGTCCGACGCGCTGCGCAACGGGCACGAGGTGCTGGCCGTGGTCCGGGGCTCCGCCGTCAACCAGGACGGCGCGAGCAATGGGCTCACCGCCCCCAACGGCCCCTCCCAGCGCCGCGTGATCCGGCAGGCCCTCGCCAACGCGCGGCTGGCCGCCGACCAGATCGACGCGGTGGAGGCACACGGTACGGGCACGACCCTGGGCGACCCGATCGAGGCGCAGGCGCTGCTGGCCACCTATGGCCAGGACCGGCCCGAGGAGCGCCCGCTGTGGCTCGGCTCGGTGAAGTCCAACATCGGCCACACGCAGGCCGCCGCCGGTGTCGCGGGCGTCATCAAAATGGTGATGTCGATGCGGCACGGTGTCCTGCCCGCCACCGTCAACGTGGACGCGCCCAGCGACCAGGTCGACTGGACCACCGGTTCGGTCGCCCTGCTGACCGAACCGCGGGAGTGGGCCGGTACCGGCCGCCCGCGCCGCGCCGGTGTCTCCTCCTTCGGCATCAGCGGAACCAACGCGCACGTCATCGTCGAGCAGGCACCGGACGCCGCCCAGGTCGCCCGGACCGCCCCCGCGGTATCCGGAGAGGCGGTCGACGGGCGCCCGGCCCCGGTGGTGCCATGGCTGCTGTCGGCCCGCGACCAGGACGCCCTGCGCGCCCAGGCCGAACGCCTGCTGGCATACGTGGAGGAGGCCGAAGAGACCGCAAAGGACGCGCCGCGCCCGATCGACGTGGCGTACTCGCTGGCGACCACCCGAGCGGCGTTCGAACACCGCGTCGCGGTCGTCGGCGCGGAGCGGGACGGGCTGCTGGCCGCGCTGCGCACGGTCGCCCGTGGGGAGGAGCCGGCGACCACTGCCGGCGAGGGTCTGCTCGCCTTCCTCTTCCCGGGCCAGGGATCGCAGCGGCTCGGCATGGGCCGGGACCTGTACGAGCGGTTCCCGGTGTTCACCGAGGCCTTCGACGAGGCCTGCGCCGGACTGGACGAGCACCTGGACCGGCCGCTGCGTGAGGTCGTCTGGGGGGACGAGGAGGAGACCCTCAACGGCACCGCCTACACCCAGGCCGCCCTCTTCGCCCTCGGAACGGCCCTGTACCGCCTCGCCGAGTCGTTCGGTGTCGTCCCCGAGTACGTGGCGGGGCACTCGATCGGTGAGATCACCGCTGCCCACGTCGCCGGGGTCTTCACCCTGGAGGAAGCCTGCGCGCTGGTCGCAGCCCGCGGCCGACTGATGCAGGCGCTGCCCGTCGGCGGTGCCATGGCGGCGGTGCAGGCCACCGAGGCCGAGGTACTGCCGCTCCTCACCGACGGCGTCGGTGTCGCCGCCGTCAACGGCCCCGCCTCCGTCGTGGTGTCGGGTGTCGCGCAGGACGTGGAGAAGGTGACCGCGGTCTTCCGGGACCAGGGCCGTCGTACGACCGCCCTGCGGGTGTCGCACGCCTTCCACTCCCCGCTGATGGAGCCGATGCTGGAGGAGTTCCGGGCGGTCCTGGAAGGGCTGTCACCCCAGCCGCCCGCGCTGCCCGTGGTCTCCAACCTCACCGGCACCCTCGCCACCGCGGACCAGCTGTGCTCCGCCGACTACTGGGTGCGGCACGTCGGCGAGGCCGTCCGCTTCTCCGACGGGGTGCGCACCCTGCACGAGCAGGGCGTCACCCGGTTCCTGGAACTCGGCCCCGACGGCGTCGCCTCGGCCATGGCCCGCGAGACGCTGCCCGAGCACGCCGTGACCGTCGCCGCCCAGCGCCGTACCGCCCCCGGCGAGACCGCCCTGGTCGAGGCCCTCGCCCGGCTCCACGGACACGGCGTGCCCGTCGACTGGGACGCGTTCTACGCCGGCCTGGGCGCCCGCCGGGTCGCCCTGCCCACGTACGCCTTCCAGCGGCGCCGTTTCTGGCCCACGGAGATGCACATGGGCGCGGGAGCGGAGGCCGCCGGCCTGTCGTCCGCCGACCACCCGCTGCTCAGCGGCGCGGTGGAACTCGCCGGGACCGACGGCCACTTGTTCACCGGACGGCTGTCGGTCGGCACGCACGGCTGGCTCGCCGACCACGTCGTCATGGGCGCCGTCCTCGTCCCCGGCACCGCCCTGCTGGAGCTGGCGGTGCACGCCGCGAACTCCCTGGGCTGCGAGCTGGTGGAGGAACTCACCCTCGCCGCACCGCTGGTCCTGCCCGCCCGGGGCACGGTCCAGCTCCAGGTCGGCATCGGCGCCCCCGACGACTCGGGCCGCCGCTCCCTCGGCATTCACTCCCGGCCGGCCGACGACCCCGGGGCCATCTGGACGACCCATGCCGAGGGCAGCCTCGCGACCGGACCGGCGGCCTCGGCCGCCACGGACTTCGACGCGACCGTCTGGCCGCCGGAGAAGGCCGAACCGCTCGACACGGACGGCCTGTACGACCGCTTCGAGGACGCCGGCTTCACCTACGGGCCGGTATTCCAAGGACTGCGGGCCGCCTGGCGGCGGGACGGCGAGGTGTTCGCCGAGGTCGCCCTGCCCGACGGTACCGACGGCGGCGCGTACGGCCTGCACCCCGCGCTCTTCGACGCCGCACTCCACGCCACCGCACTGGCCGGCACCGGCACCGACGGCGACGCGCCACAGGACGGTGACTCCCCGCAGGGCGGCGGGGTCCCGTTCTCCTGGAACGGCGTGTCCCTGCACGCGGTCGGCGCGTCGGCCGTCCGTATCCGGCTCTCCCGCGCCGACGACGGCACCCTCGCGATCGCCGTCGCCGACACCACCGGCGCCCCCGTGGCCACCGTCAACTCCCTGGTGACCCGCCCGATCTCCGCAGCACAGCTCGGCAGCGCGGCGGGCACCGACCGGGACTCCCTGTTCGCCCTGGACTGGATTCTGGCGCCGGAACAGACGGCGGGCACGTCGTTTGACGCACCGACGGCCGGGGCCGCACGGGTCGCCCTGATCGGCCCGGACGACGACATCCTCGACGCGGCCGTTCGGAACGCCGTCGCTGCCGACAGGTACGCGGACCTGACGGCACTGGCCGACGCGGCGGCCGAGAGCCCCGTACCGCCGGTCGTCCTCCTGCCCGTCCACACCCGCACCGCACCGGCCGACAGGGCACGTGCCGCGCACACCGCGACGGCCCACGTCCTGGAGACGCTCGGCACCTGGCTCGCCGACGACCGGTTCGCCGCCTCCCGCCTGGTCGTCGTCACCCGGGGCGCGACCGACGGAGCCGACCCGGCGGCGGCCGCCGTATGGGGGCTGGTGCGCGCGGCCCAGGCGGAACACCCCGACCGGTTCACCCTGCTGGACCTGGAGAACCCGGACGCGGACGCGGACACGGGCCCGGAGACGGTTCTTCCGTCCGCCGTTCTCACGCCCACCCCCGACGAGCCGCAACTCGCGGTGCGCGAGGGCCGGGTGCTCGTGCCCCGGCTGGTGCGGGTCGCCGCACCCGAACCACAGGAGACGGGCGACTGGGACGTCGAGGGAACCGTCCTCGTCACCGGCGGCACCGGCGGCCTCGGTGCCGCCGTCGCCCGCCACCTGGTGACCGAGCACGGCGCGCGGAGCCTGCTGCTGGTGAGCCGGCGCGGCCCCGCCGCCGACGGCGCCGGCGAACTCGCCGCCGCGCTGGAGAGGGAAGGCGCCCGGGTCACCGTCGCCGCCTGCGACGTGACGGACCGCGCCGCACTCGACCGGCTGCTGGCCGAGGTGCCCGCCGACCGGCCGCTGCGCGCCGTGATCCACGCGGCGGGCGTCCTGGACGACGGGATGGTCGACTCCCTCACGCCCGAGCGGCTCGCCGCCGTTCTGCGGCCCAAGGCGGACGCCGCCTGGCACCTGCACGAGGCCACCGCGGACCTCCCGCTCGACGCCTTCGTGCTGTTCTCCTCGGTGGCCGGCACGCTCGGCAACGCCGGTCAGGCCAACTACGCGGCGGGCAACGCCTTCCTGGACGCCCTCGCCCTGCACCGCCGGAACCGGGGACTGCCCGCCCTGTCCCTCGGCTGGGGCCCTTGGACCCGGGGCAGCGGCATGACCGGCGAGCTCGGCGAGGCCGACATCGCGCGGATGACCAGGGCGGGCATGCCGCCGATGCCGCCGGAGCAGGGCCTGGCCCTGTTCGACACGCTCCGCACCGCCGACGCGGGAGCCGCGGTCCTGCCCGTACGGCTGGACCTGGGGACCCTGCGGTCCCTCGGCGAGGTGCCGCCGCTGTTCCGGTCACTGATCCGGGTGGCGTCCCGTCGTACGGCCTCGGCGGCGGGAACGGCCGCCGCCGCGGACCTCGCCCGGCGGCTGTCCGGACTCACTCCGGCGGAGGGCCGGGAAGCACTGCTGGAAATGGTGCGCGGTCAGATCGCCACCGTCCTCGGTCACATGGACCTGGCGGACGTCGAGCCGACCCGCCCCTTCCAGGACCTCGGCTTCGACTCGCTGACCTCCGTCGAGCTGCGCAACCGGCTCGGCGCGCTCACCGGCACCCGCCTCCCGGCCACCCTCCTGTTCGACTACCCCACGCCCAGCGAACTCGTCGCCCACCTGTACGCACGCGTCGCCCCGGCCCCGGCCGACGGACCGGAGACGGTCCTGGCGGAGCTGGACAGGCTGGAGAAGAGCATCACGGGCATCGAAGCCGGTGCCGAACTGTTCGAACAGGTCGCGGGCCGGCTCGAGGTGCTCCGCAGCAAGTGGCAGTCGCTGCGCGCGGAGTCGTCCGCTGTGTCCGGTGAGGAGGACGACGGGTTCGACTTCGACTCGGCTACGGACGAGGAGGTGTTCGACATGCTCGACAACGAAATCGGCCTCTCGTAACACGCGTTCCGTCCGGCTCGGACGCCGGACGGAACCGCTCGGCACCACAGCCCGCCACACCGTCCCGCCCGTCCGGCCCCAGGCCGGACGGGCGGTGCCGTTCCGGGTGACCGGCCGACGGGTCCGCCCGCGGCCGGCTCACCTCTCCTGCCCGTTTTCCCTTCGGCGGGTGTCCGTTCGGAGGCGGATCGGGCACCCGCCTCACGCACTGTTCAGCGATTATCCGGCCACAGGGTCTTCCGCTTGGCCTGTTTCACTCGGATCGGTGACCGGAGCGGGCGGCGGGGCGGACGCGTCTCGGGGACTCCCACCCGGTGCCGTACGGATCGAGCGCCCGGCGTGTCCCCGGCGAGTTCCCCGCTCGAATCGTAGGCTCCTGTGACCCCTCAGCGGCTCCTGCCGGCCCTTGTCCGGCGCCCGGCACCGCCACGCGCCGCCGGACACGGCTCCGGGCGCGCCCGTTCGGGCCCCGCACGCTGCCCGCTCACACATTGCCGCAGCTCATCGGCTCACACGGGACCGAGATCCCCAGACGTCATCCCGATGCCCACGGGTGCCTCCGGTGTCCCGCCGTACCGGCCGCAAAAAGGCCCGTGAGCGCCGAAAGACGCCCACGGGCCGATGTCCCGCACCCGGGGGAGTGGTGCGGGGGTCAGAGAGGCCGGCGGAAGCCGGCCAGCGCGGCGAACGCACCCACCGCGCTGATCACCACGCCGATGACCAGCGCGGGGATCGCGTGGTCGAGGCCCGGCACGTCCAGTGCGAGGGCGCGGCTGGCGTCGATGGCGTACGTCAGGGGGTTGACGTGGGCGACGGCCGCCAGCCAGCCGGGCAGGTCGGCGACCGGCACGTAGGCGCTGGACGCGAACATCAGCGGGAAGATCACGATCAGGGCGAGGTTCTGCAGCGGTTCGGCCCGACGCAGCCAGGCACCGGCCGCGATGAAGGCCCAGCCCAGGGCGAAGCTGATGAAGAGCGTCAGCCCGGCGGACAGGGCGAGTTCGGCGATGCCCCCGTTGGGGGAGTAGCCCAGGACCGTCATCGCCAGCACCATGATCACAAGGATCTGCACGGCGCTGCGCACCAGTCCCACGAGACTGCGTGCGGCCAGCAGGGCCCCGGGGTGCACGGGCAGCGAACGCAGCCGGGCGACCACGCCGTTGCGCAGGTCCTCCACCAGGCCCACCCCGGACTGCATCGCCGACTGCGCGGCGTTGTCCACCAGGACGGCCGGCAGCACGAAGTCGAGGTAGCTGACACCGTTCGGGAAGTGCGGGGGCATGCCCATCTTGCTGAACACCTGGGTCAGCACGAACAGGATGACGACCGGCTGGATCAGACCGAACAGCACGATGCCCGGGTCGGTCACCATCGCCCGCAGCGACCGCCCGGTGAGCACCCGCACCTGAGCGATGAACGAACTCCCGCCGAAGTCCGGTGCCTTGAGCGCGACGGCCGCGGGTGCGTCCGGGCGCGCGGCGGGAGTGAGGTGCGTGGTCAAGAGGTCCTCCACAGAGGGCGTCGGGCGGCGGTCACGCCGGGGTCCGGGCGTGCTGCTCGGCGAGGGTCAAATACACGTCGTCCAGGCTCGGTTCGCCGAACGTCAGCTCGGTGGCCTCGACACCCGCGTGGTCCAGCGCACGGATGACGTCGGCGATCTGCCGGGTGGTGTCGATGGGGACGACGAGGCTGCGGGTGGCCTCCTCGCCGCCGACCGGGGCGAAACCGGCGTCGCGCAGTGCGGCTCCCGCTCTCACAGGGGCGTCGTCGCTGTCCAGCGTCAGGGTCACGGTGCGGCGGCCGACGGTGGCCTTGAGCTCGTGGGCCGTGCCGGAGGCGACGACCCGGCCGTCGGAGAGCACCGTGATGGTGTCGGCGAGGCGGTCGGCCTCCTCGAGGTACTGCGTGGTCAGCAGCACCGTGGCGCCCTGCTCGACCAGGCCCTCGACGATCTCCCACAGGTTCAGCCGGCTCGACGGGTCCAGGCCGGTGGTGGGCTCGTCGAGGAAGATCACCTGAGGGCCGCCCACCAGGGACACGGCCAGATCCAGCCGCCGCCGCAGGCCGCCCGAATAGCCACTCGCCCGCCGGTCGGCGACCGAGGTCAGCTGGAACAGCTCCAGCAGCTCGTCGGCCCGGGAGTGAGCGGCCCGGCGTCCCGCACCGAGCAGCCGGGCGATCAGGACGAGGTTGTCGCGTCCGCTGAGCTGACCGTCCACGGACGCGAACTGGCCGGTGAGGCCGATGCGGCGGCGAATCTGGAAGGGGTCCCGGGTCACGTCGTACCCGGCGACCGACGCCCTGCCCGAGGAGAGCGGCAGGGCGGTGGTCAGGATGTTGACCAGAGTGGTCTTGCCGGCTCCGTTGTGACCGAGGAGGGCCAGAACGCTGCCCTGGCGGGCGCTGACGCTGACCGAGTCCAGGGCGTTGACCGTGCCGTACGACTTGCTGACGGCGTCCGCCTCGATCATCAGATCGCCGGAGCCGGAGCCGGAGCCGGAGCCGGAGCCGGAGCCGGGCTGGGTGACGGGGGGCATGACGAGCCCGCTCATGAGGTGATCTCCCGCTGGTGGATGTGCGGATGCGCGGATGCGCGCGAAGTGGAGGACCGGCCGCCGGTCGGCCCGTGGATGCCGCTGCCCGTCGAGGGACGGGCGACGGGACGTGGACAAGTGCCGTACCCCGCCTACCTGTCGTTGCCCCCGTCCATGAGGCGGAACAGTTCCTCGTCCGAGGCACCCTCCAGGTCCAGCGGGCCGCCGACCGGTTCCGGGGCGTCGGCGCGAGCCGGGGCCCAGCGCGCGGCCAGCGCCTTCAGCCGGACCGCCGTCCCGGCGTCGAGGTCCGCGCCCGACGTGAGCAGCGCCTCGAGCTCGTCGACCAGGGTGCCCGCGTCCCGGACACGGACCGGGCCGGACTGCTGGAGCGTGTCGCACACCAGGCGGGCCACCGCGGCGGGCGAGGGATGGTCGAAGACCAGGGTCGGCGGCAGCCGGACCCCGGTGACGGCGGTGAGCCGGTTGCGCAGTTCGACGGCGGTGACGGAGGTGACGCCGAATTCGGTGAAGGCCAGGCCGGGACCGGCGTCCGGCGGCAGTTCCCCGCCGACCACGGCCGCCAGCTCCCCGCGCACCAGATCCGTCACGAACGCCACCCGCTCCGCATCCGTCAGACCCGCCAGCCGTTCGGCCAGCACCGGCGCCGTGTCCGCGGCTCCCACGGTGTCCGGGCTCGCCACGGCCACCGTGCCGGCGGGCACCGAGGCCAGCCAGTACGACTCGTGCTGGAAGGCGTAGGTGGGCAGCGGCACCACCCGTGCTCCGGGCAGCACCGCCCGCCAGTCGACCGGCAGCCCGTGCGCGTGCAGCCGTACGGCGGCGGCGAGCACGGCCCGTTCCTCGTCCTCCCCGCCCCGCAGCAGCGGTTCCACCAGGGGAAGGGTCCCCGGCTCCCGCCGTCCGGAGCGTTCCTCCAGGCACTCGTCGACCATGGGGGTGAGCGCGGCCTCGGGACCCAGCTCCACGTAGACGCCGGTGTGCGCGTCCGCGAGCCGACCGACCGCGTCCGCGAACCGGACCGTCTCCCGGGCGTGCCGCATCCAGTGGCCGGGATCGCGCGCCTCCTCGGCGGTGAGCGGGCGGCCGGTGACCCCGGAGATCAGCGGCAGGCCGGGTCCGGCGAAGGACAGGGACGCCACGGTCTCCCGGAACGCGGCGAGCATCGGCTCCATCAGCGGCGAGTGGAAGGCGTGGCTGACCACCAGGCGGCGCGTCTTGTGCCCGGCGGCGGTCAGCTCCCCGGCCAGTTCGGTCAGCGGACCGTCCGCGCCGGACAGCACCACCGACCGCGGTCCGTTCACCGCGGCGACGGCGATGTCCTGAGCACGCCCCTCCAGCCACGGCAGTACGTCGTCCTCGGAGCAGCGGACGGCGACCATCGCCCCGCCCGGCGGCAGCGACTGCATCAGCCGGCCGCGCGCGGTGACCAGGGTGCAGGCGTCCGGCAGGCTCAGCACGCCCGCCACATGCGCGGCGGCGATCTCGCCCACCGAGTGGCCCACCAGCCGTGCGGGCGTCAATCCCCAGGAGGCCAGCAGCCGGTACAGGGCCACCTGGAAGGCGAACAGGGCGGGCTGCGCGTAACCGGTGCCGTGCAGCAGGCCGGCCTCCTCGCTGTCCGGGCCGGCCCACATCACCGAGGTCAGTGGCCGCTCCAGCAGGGGATCGAGCTCCGCGCACACCTCGCGCAGCGCGGCGTCGAAGACCGGGAACGCGGCGGCGAGCGCGCGGCCCATGCCGGGACGCTGACTGCCCTGCCCGGTGAACACGAACGCGGGCTCGAGGGAGCCGCCGCCCGCGCTGCGGCCCACCGCCCCGGCGACGTCACCCCGGGCGAACCCGGCGGCCGCCGCCATGAGCGCGGCCCGGTCGGCACCGGTGAGCACCGCCGTACGGCAGTGCAGGGAGCGGGTGGTGAGGAGGGAGTACGCGATGTCGCGGGCCGGTATCTCCGGATGCGCCTCGGCGTAACCGGCCAGCCGCCGCGCCTGGCCCCGCAGTGCCGCGGCGTCCCGGGCCGACACCAGCCACGGCACGACGACCTCGCGGGACCCAGAGGCGGCCCCTTCGCCCCCTTCCGTCCTTCCGGGCGGCGCGGCCCCGGCACCGACCTCGGCTTCGACCGGGGCCTCCTCCAGGACGAGATGGGCGTTGGTGCCGCTGATGCCGAACGACGAGACGGCCGCCCGGCGTGGCCTGCCGTCCCCGGCCGGCCACTCCTGTGCCTCGCTCAGCAGCCGAACCGTGCCCGGGGACCAGTCCACCTTCGAGCTGGGGGTGTCCGCGTGCAGAGTGCGCGGCAGCACCCCGTGTTCCAGCGCGAGCACCATCTTCATCACCCCGGTCACGCCGGCCGCCGCCTGGGTGTGGCCCAGGTTCGACTTGACCGAGCCCAGCCACAGCGGACGCCCCTCGGGACGCTCCCGTCCGTAGGTGTCGAGCAGGGCCTGTGCCTCGATCGGGTCGCCCAGCGGCGTACCGGTGCCGTGCGCCTCCACCGCGTCCACGTCCGCCGCGGTGAGCCCCGCGTCGGCCAGCGCCCGCCGGATGACCCGGCGCTGGGCGGGACCGTTGGGCGCGGTCAGGCCGTTGGAGGCGCCGTCCTGGTTCACCGCCGAGCCGCGGATCACCGCGAGTACGGGATGGCCGTTGCGCCGGGCGTCGGACAGCCGCTCCAGGAGCAGCAGACCGGCGCCCTCCGACCAGGCGGCCCCGTCGGCGCCCTCGCCGAAGGACTTGCAGCGGCTGTCCGGGGACAGGCCCCGCAGCCGGGAGAAGCCCACGAACGGCGTCGGCGTCGCCATCACCGCCACGCCCCCGGCGAGCGCCAGCTCCGACTCTCCCGACCGCAGTGACCGGCACGCCAGATGCAGGGCGACCAGCGACGAGGAGCAGGCGGTGTCCACCGTCAGGGCCGGGCCGTCGAGGCCCAGGGTGTACGAGATCCGCCCGGACAGCGCGCCGGCGGAGGTACCCACCGGGAGCAGCCCCTCCAGCTCGCCGGACGGGTCGGTCGCCCCCGTCGCGTAGTCGTGGTACATGGCACCGGTGAACACCCCGGTACGGCTGCCGCGCAGCGTCAGCGGATCGATCCGGGCCCGTTCCACGGCCTCCCAGGCGGTCTCCAGCAGCAACCGCTGCTGCGGATCGGTGGCGAGCGACTCCCGCGCCGACATGCCGAAGAACCCGGCGTCGAAGTGGGCCGCGTCGCGCAGGAACCCGCCCTCGCGGGCGTAGGAGGTGCCCGGGTGCTCCGGGTCGTCGTCGAAGAGGGTGTCGAGATTCCAGCCGCGGTCGGTGGGGAACCCGGACACGGCGTCGACGCCGTCGCTCAGCAGCGCCCACAGCGCCTCCGGGGAGACGGTGTCCCCGGGCAGCCGGCAGGCCATGCCCACGATCGCCACGGGCTCGTCGCCGGGCACCGGGTGGGGCGGCAACTCCTCGTCCTGGCGGTTCAGCCCGGCCAGTTCCCGGGCGAGGGAGACCGGGGTCGGGAAGTCGAACGCCACCGCGGCGGGCAGTGGCAGACCCGTGGCCTCGGCGAGCGCGTTGCGCAGCCGCACCGAAGCCACCGAATCCAGGCCGTGCTCACGGAACGTGACGTCCGGCCCGATGGGCTCCGCGCCCTCCGCGCCCTCCGCGTCCCTCGTGCCGAGCACCTCGGCGACCGCGGCGGCGACCAGGCCGAGAGCGGTGCGCAGGTCCGGGCGGGGCGCGTCGGCGGGAACCGGCTCGGGGTGCGCCGCGGCGTCGGCCAGGATCTGTTCCAGTGCCCGCCGGTTGATCTTCCCGGCGGGTGTGCGCGGCAGGGCCGGCAGCACGACGAGCTCCAGCGGGATCTTGTACTCGGCGACGCCGCGTTCCCGCAGGAACGCCGTCACCTCACCGAGGCCGACCGGGCCGGGCGACCCGCCCCCGGCACCCGGAGAGGTCGGCGCGTCGGCCGGGCGGGCGGTCACCACCAGGCAGGGGTACTCCCCGAGCCGCGGATCCGGTTTGGCGACCACCGCCAGCGGGCCGATACCGGGCAGGTCCGCCAGAATCCCCTGGACCTCCACGGCGTTGAACTTGCGGCCGCCCACATTGATCAGTTCGGCGGAGCGGCCGTGGAACACCACGAGACCGTCCGCGCCGATCGAGGCGAGGTCACCGGTGCGCAGCCAGCCGTCCTCGGACACCACCGACCGGGTCAGCTCCGGCTCGCCGTAGTAGCCGCGGAACATGCTGGGGCTGCGGTAGTACAGCTCCCCGGACTCACCGGGGGCACACGGCCGCCCGTCCTCGTCGAGGATGCGCATCCGCGCGCCCCGCACCGGCCGCCCCACACTGTGCGCGGCGACCTCCGGCGGGTCCCCGGCCAGACTGCTGGTGCCGTTCCCGGCCTCCGACATGCCCCACACCACGACCAGCGAGGTGTCCAGGGCCTCCCGCACCTCGCGCACCAGGGCGGCGGGCAGCGCGGCACCGGCGGTCAGCACCCGCTCCGGGCGGAACCCCGCGCCCGCCTCCGACTCCCGTGCCCGTGACACCACGTCGTGCAGCTGTGCCGGTACGGCGACCACCACGCTCGGCCGCTCCGCCCGCGCGAGTTCCAGGAAGCGGTCCACGTCCCACGAACGCAGCAGCACCTGACGGCCGGAACGGAACAGCGCCGAGTACATCGACTGGAGCCCGAAGCAGTGGGTCAGTGGGCAGGTCGTGATCAGGGTGCCGCCGTACGGCCCGGCACTGTCCTCGGTCGCCGCACGGGAGTTGGTGAGCAGTGAGTCGTGGGTGTGCAGACAGATCTTGGGCCGCGCGGAGGTGGTGCCGGACGAGGGGAACAGCAGGAACGGAGCGTCGGGCCGCACCTCCACCGGCCGGGGCCGCTCACCCGCCCAGCGGGCCAGCAGGCCCTCGACCGTCTCCGCGCCGTCCGCCGCGTCGCCGCCGGTGACCAGGACGGCGCGCAGCGACGGCAACGCCTTCCGCAGCGTCACCGCGCTCAGCGGGCCGTCGGCCTCCTGGGTGCCCGACGGCAGCGCGAGCGCCGTCGGGCCGGCCCGCTCCAACAGGGCCCGTACGTCAGCGGGGGCGTTGCCCCGGTGGACGGGCAGGGTGACGGCCCCCACCGATGCCGCCGCCAGGTGCAGCGTGACGTACTCCCAGCAGTTGGGCAGATGCAGGGCGACCACGTCGCCGGGCCCGACGCCGGCCTCCTGGAGACCGCGGGCCAGCGCGTCCACCTCGGCCCGCCACTCCCGCCACGTACGGGTGCGTTCCCCGTCCACCAGCGCCACGGCGTCGCCCCCGCCCCGTACGGCCGCGGCGAACACCTCGGGCAGGGTGAGACCGTCGAGCCCGCCGTCGGCGGCACCGGGCGGCTGGATCACGTAGTCGTCAGCGTGGACGGGCACCATCACTCCCGGGGTGTCGAGCGATTCCGGCGAACGGGGAACCCTCCCAGGCTGTTGCCCAACACCCCGGATTTTCCCTAGACATGGGCCGCCCTACGCATACGGGGGCCGGGAACGGGGGACCGGGCGGCGGGCGCCCGCCCGGCCGCTCGGAGGCACGGCGGCGGCCCGGCGGAGACACCGAGGGATCCGCCGGGGCGTCCCGTCGCGGATCACAGGGACCGGGGCAGGGCCTCCCGCCCGTCCCGGGACGCCGCTCGGGCGGGCGTGTCCGCCGGAGCGGCCCCGGCCGCCGCGTCGTCCGCCAGGTCCAGGCGGCCGGGGAACGCGGTGCCGAGCAGCCGCAGCAGCGGTGCCGCCTTCACCGCCGTCTCCTCGAACTCCGCCGCGGGGTCCGAGAGCGCGATGACGGCGCCGCCGACGCCGTAGCGCAGCCGGTTCCCGCTGAGTACCACCGTGCGGATCACGATGCTCAGATCCACCGCCCCGGTCAGCGAGAAGTAGCCGATCGCCCCCGAGTACACGCCGCGCGGACCGCCCTCCAGCCGGTCGATGATCTGCATGGTGCGGATCTTCGGGGCCCCCGTCATCGAACCGCCGGGGAACGCGGCGCGCACGGCGGCCACCGGGCTGAGGTCCGGGCGCAGCCGCGCCCGGACCGTGCTCACCAACTGGTGCACCGTCGCGTACGTCTCCACCTGGAACACCGGGTCCGCGACGACCGAGCCGACCTCCGCACACCGGCCGAGGTCGTGCCGGACCAGGTCGACGATCATCAGGTTCTCGGCGCGGTCCTTCTCACAGGTCGCCAGGTCCTCGGCGAGCCGGGCGTCCTCCTCCGGGGTGTCGCCGCGCTGCCGGGTGCCCTTGATGGGCTTGGACTCCATCACGCCGTGCCGGTCGATGCGCAGGAACCGCTCGGGCGAGGTGCTGAGCACGGCCATCGGCCCGAAGTGCAGGAACGCGGCGAACGGCGCGCGGCTCACCCGGCGCAGACAGCGGTACGCCTGCCACGGGTCCAGGTCGGTGTCCGCCTCGGCCATGTTGGTCAGGCACACCTCGTACGTCTCACCGGCCGCGATCTCCTGCTGACAGGCGTCGATCAGCTTGAGGTAGGCGTCGCGGTCGTGGCGCAGCACCACCGGCCCGCTGCCACCGGGCGCGGGGGCCTCGTAGGGCTCCGTTTCCCGGCCCGCGACCGTCTCCAGGGCGGCGGCGGCCGATTCGAGCCAGGACCGTGCCGCCTGCTCGTCGCCGTCCTCGGCCAGGGCCAGCAGACAGGCCGTGTCGGTGCGGTGGTCGAGCACCAGTGCACGGTCGGCGAAGACGAGGACGGCGTCGGGGTCGGGGGAGCGGTGCGCCGCCTCCCCGTCGCACTCGGCCTTCAGCTCGTAGCCGAGGCACCCGACCCAGCCGAGGGCGAAGTCGAAGGGCAGATCGGGTACCTCGGTGCTGAGTCCGGCCAGGTCCCGCTCCAGCCAGGACAGGAAGGCCGACCGTTCGACGCGTGTGACGCCGCCCTCGGTGACGGTCACGGTGCCGGCCTGCACGTCCGCCGTGGCGACGCGGGCCAGCGGGCCGGAGGCGTTCCCCATCACGGACAGCTGTCCGAGGCGCCCGCCCGGGCGGCTGCTGTCCAGCCAGAACGGATGGTCGCCGGTGCGGAACAGCGAGTCGAAGGCCACCTCCGCGTCCCAGCGGGTGCGCAGCCGTTCGACGAGGACCCGCAACCGCCGGGGCGGACCTCCGCCCGCGACCCGGTCACCGGTCCCGGCCGTGACCGCTCCCTGCACGCCGCCCGCTCCCTGCACGCCGCCCGCGCCCGCACGCTCGGCCGCACCCATGGTGTCCGGGGACCGCCGCTGCTCCGGAATGCTCCTCGTGACGGCGGGCCCCGCCCCGCCGGGGCGGGATCGGCCGTGCCGCTCGGTCAGGCGCCGGAAGTTCTCCAGCAGCCGGTGGCCGTCCTGCGTGCCGATGGACTCCGGGTGGAACTGAACGCCCCACAACGGCAGCGTCCGGTGGCGCAGGGCCATCAGCACCCCGTCCGGCGACCATGCCGTGGCCTCGAGCTCCGGCGGCAGATCCGTCACGGCGAGGGAGTGGTAACGGACCACCTCCAGCGGCTGCGGCAGCCCTTCGAACAGCCCGGTGCCGTGGTGCCGTACGGCGGAGGTCCGGCCGTGCCGCGGCTCCGGCGCGCGCCCCACCGAGGCACCGTGGGCCAGGGCCATGCCCTGATGGCCCAGACACACCCCGAGCACGGGCAGCCGGCCCTCCTCGGCGATGCCCGCGCACAGCCCGAAGTCGGCGGGCCGGTGCGGTGTGCCGGGGCCGGGGGAGAGCACCACGTTGTCGAAGGCGTCGAGGAGGCCCGGCCGCCACGCCGGGTCGTCGTTGCGGATCACTTCGGGCTCCTGCCCGTTGACCCGGGACAGGTAGTGGAAGAGGTTGTAGGTGAACGAGTCGTAGTTGTCTACGAGCAATGTGCGCATGAGCGTTTCCTTGTCCAGGAGGCGCGTGAGCGGAAAGTGACGGGGAACGTGACGGACGTGGGTGACGGTCCGGTCATGTGCGGGCTCTCCGGTGGTGTGTCGACCACGACTCCTGCGCCTGCCCGGGTGGTGCGGCGCCGCCGCACCACCCGGGCGGACGTCAGGACGCCGGGGCCGTGCGTGCCAGGTCGAGGGCGTCGGCGATCTCGCCGTTGACCGCCGACAGCTGCTGGGTGAGGAAGAAGTGGCCGCCGGTGAGCACCCTCAGCCGGAAGGGGCCTTCGGTGTGGTCCTGCCAGCGTTCCGCCTCCTCGACCGTGGTGAGCGGGTCACCGTCACCGGTGAGCACGGTGATCCCGCACCGCACCGTGCGGTCCGGCGGGCAGGAGTACGTCTCGATGGCGCGGTAGTCGCCGCGCAGCGCGGGCAGGGCCATGCGCAGGATCTCCTCGTCGCCGAGGACACCGGCCGCGGTGCCGTTCAGCCGCTTCATCTCGGCGACGATCCCGTCGTCGTCCCGCAGGTGCACCTCCTCGGAACGCGTGGTCGACGGGGCCCGTCGGCCGGAGGCGATGACGGTGAGCGGTCCGGCGGCCTTCTGCTCCAGCCGCCACGCCGTCTCGAAGGCCAGCGCCGCGCCCATGCTGTGCCCGAAGAACACGCTGGGCCGGGCGTCCAGCGCGAGCAACTGCTCGGCGATCAGATCGGCCAGCCGGCCGAGGTCTTCCACACAGGGCTCCTTGCGCCGGTCCTGGCGACCGGGGTACTGCACTGACAAGACCTCGGTGGCCGGAGCGAACCGCGCCGAGACCGGGTGGTAGAAGCTGGCCGAACCGCCCGCGTGCGGGAAGCAGACCAGCCGTACCGCGTCGGCGTCGGCCGGGTGGTAGCGCCGCAGCCACAGGGCCCCGGTGTCGTCAGCGGTGGTCACGGTGTGAGTCCCTTCAGTGGTACTGCGGCCGGCGGTGCTCCGCCGGCCGGGCGGGTCCGCGGCGGTCCGGGGCGGGCGCACCTCCCGCCGCGGACC
>NZ_JBHXQZ010000134.1:0-16991 GCF_042717095.1 Streptomyces sp. NPDC058632
GGCCGCGTACCGGGGGACCGGGCGGACCGTCCGTCAGGACAGCCAGGCCTTCCAGGTGGACTCGTTGCCGTCCACCCACTTCTGCGCCGCTTCCTGGGGCTTCATCCGCTGCTCGGCGATCATCAGGGAGACCTCGTTCTGGTCCTCGGTCGTCCACTGGAACCTCTTCAGGAAGTCCGCCGCGTCGCCGCCGTCCTCCGCGAAGTCCGCGTTGAGGTACTTCTGCAGCGGGGTGTGCGGGTAGGCGCAGGCGACCTTCTCCGGATCGGCGTCGCAGCCCTCCTCGTACGCGGGCAGCTTCACCTCGGTCATGGGCACCTTCTGGAACAGCCACTGGGGTGTGTACCAGTAGCTGAGGAAGGGCTTCTGCTCCTTGGCGAACTGCTGGATCTGGGTGATCTGCGCGGCTTCCGAGCCGGCGAACACCACCTCGAAGTCCAGCTTCAGGTTCTTCACCAGCGCCTTGTCGTTGGTGACGTACGACGGTGAGCCGTCCAGGAGCTGGCCCTTGCCGCCGCTCTCCGCGGTGCGGAACCGATCGGCGTACTTGTCGAGGTTCTTCCAGTCGGTGACGTCGGGGTGCTGCTCGGCGAAGTACGTCGGCACGAACCAGCCGATGTGCCCGGTGACCCCCAGCTCGCCGCCCGGTGTGATCGTCTTCTTGTCCTCGACGTACCGCTGCTCCTGTTCGGGGTGGCCCCAGTCCTCCAGGATGGCGTCGACCCGGCCCTGGCTGAGCGCGTCCCAGGCGGGCACCTCGTCGACCTGCACGGTGTCGACGCGGTAGCCGAGTTCGTTCTCCAGCAGGTACTGGGCGACGGCCACGTTGGCCTGGGCGCCCACCCAGGACTGCACGGACAGGGTGACCGTCCGCGCGCCCTCGGCGTTGGCGAACGGCGAGGCCTGCTTGGTCATGTCGGCGGCACCGCAGCCGGTCAGCAGGACGAGCGCCGAGACTCCGGCCACGGCCGACGTCGTACGACATCGCATGTCACGCTCCCTTCTTCACACGGCGTTCGGTGGGCTGGGTCACCCGGTCGAGCATCAGGCCCAGGCAGACGATCGCGGCTCCCGCGACCAGGCCGGTCGCGAGGTCGCCCTGGGCGAGGCCGAAGACGACGTCGTAGCCGAGCGCGCCACCGCCGACCAGGCCGCCGATGATGACGACGGCGAGGACCAGGACCAGGCCCTGGTTGACGGCGAGGAGCAGCGCAGGGCGGGCCAGCGGGAGCTGGACCTGGCGCAGTTGCTGGCCGCTGGTCGCGCCGAGCGAGCGGGCCGACTCCATCGCCGCCGGGTCGACCTGGCGCAGCCCCTGGGTGGTGATGCGGACGACGGCCGGCAGCGCGTAGACGACGGCGGCGGCGACGGCGGGGGCACGGCCGACGCCGAACAGGGCGACGACCGGGATCAGGTACACGAACTGCGGCATCGTCTGGAACACGTCCAGGACCGGCCGCAGCAGCCGCTCCAACCGGTCGCTGCGGGACGCGGCGAGTCCGGTCGTGAAGCCGACGACGAGAGTGACGGCGACGGCCGCGAGGACCTGGGAGAGCGTGTCGAGGGACGGGGTCCACACCCCGAGCACCCCGATGGCGGCCATCGCGAGGACGGCGGTGAGCGCGGTGCGCCACGTGCCGATCAGCCAGGCGAGGGCGGCGACGACGAGCAGCACCGACCACCAGGGCAGCCACTGCAGTCCGTCGCGGACCGGGTCGAGCACCCAGGTGGTGAAGCGCGCGGCCCAGTCGGCGGTGCCGCCGACGACGGGGACGCCCGAGTACAGGTGGCCGGTCATCCAGCCGACGGCCCGGTTGACCGGTTCGGCGAGGGCGACGACCCACCCGTCGGGCCACTCCAGCCGGCCCGCCAGACGTCCGGCGACCGCGACGGCCGCGGCGCCGGCCACGACGTACAGCCAGTGCCTACGGGGCCGGGGCGCCTCGCCGAGGTCCGCCCCGGCCGCGCCGGTGACCCGGTCGAGGACGACGGCGAGGAGCACGATCGGGATGCCGGCGGCGAGGGCCGCGCCGACGTCGACCGAGGCCAGCGCCTGGTAGACACGGTCGCCGAGGCCGCCCGCGCCGATCACCGAGGCGATGACGGCCATGGACAGCGCCATCATGATCGTCTGGTTGAGGCCGAGGAGGAGTTCCTTGCGGGCCAGCGGGATACGGGCGGTCAGCAGGCGCTGACGGGCGCCGGCGCCGAGCGACTCGACGGCCTCCAGCACCTCCCTGTCCGCACCGCGCAGGCCGAGCGAGGTCAGCCGGGCCATGGGCGGCGCGGCGTAGACGACGGTGGCCAGGACGGCGGCGGGGACACCGATGCCGAACACCAGCACGACCGGCAGGAGGTAGGCGAAGGCGGGGAACACCTGCATGGTGTCCAGCACCGGGCGCAGGACGCGGTCCATGCGGTCGGAGAGTCCGGCGGCGAGCCCGAGCAGCGCGCCGAGGAGGACGGACGCGGCGACCGCGACCACCATCAGGGCGAGCGTCTGCATGGTGGGCACCCACATGCCGAGCAGACCGCAGGCGAGGAACGCGGCGGCGGTGCCGAGCGCGAGCCGTACGCCCGCGACCCGCCAGGCGACCAGGGCGGCGACGGCGGTCGCTCCCGCCCACCCGACGGCGAGGAGGGCGAGGTAGACGGCTCGTACGGCGATGACGACGACGTTGCTGACGTGGCCGAAGAAGTGGAGGAAGAGGGGGTGGGAGTCCCGGTTGTCGATGATCCAGTCGCTGACGTCTGCCAGCGGTCCGGAGACGTCGACGGTCAGGGCCTCGGGCCAGCTGCCGCTCGCCCAGCGGGCGGCGGCGAACGGGACGAGGACCGCGGCGGCCACGGCGAGCAGCAGCAGCTTGCGCACGGCGGTACGTCCGAGCAGCCCCGGCCGGCCGCCGGCCCGGGGGGCGGCCGCGGTGACGGTCGCCATCAGATTGCCCCCTCGGGGCGCTCCGTCCCGGCGGAGGGCTCGGGGGCGGGTGCGGTGGAGGGCTTGGGCCCGGGTTCTGCGGGCGGCCCCAGGTGGGTGGGCGTCCCCGCTCCCATCCCCGCGACGACCGACAGCAACGCTGCGGAGTCGACGATTCCCACGCAGCGGCCCTGGTCGAGGACCCGGGCCGGGGTGCCCGCGCGGGCCACGGCCTCGATGGCCTCCGACACCGTGGCGTCGGGACGGACCGCGGGGCCGGTGCCGGCCTCGTCCGCCGAGGAGGCGGGGCGCATGGCCGTACGGACGGTGAGGACCTGTTCGCGCGGGACGTCCCGGACGAAGTCGCGGACGTAGTCGTCGGCGGGCGAGCCCACGATCTCCTCGGGTGTGCCCAGCTGGACCACCCGTCCGTCGCGCATCAGGGCGATACGGTCGCCCAGCCTCAGGGCCTCGCCCAGGTCGTGGGTGATGAAGACCATCGTGCGGCCCTCCTCGCGGTGCAGCCGGATCACCTCCTCCTGCATGTCGCGCCGGATGAGGGGGTCGAGCGCGCTGAACGGCTCGTCGAACAAAAGCACTTCGGGGTCGACGGCGAGTGCGCGGGCCAGCCCCACACGCTGGCGCTGACCGCCGGAGAGCTGGGCCGGTCTGCGCTGCTCCATGCCTTCCAGGCCCACCTTGGCGACGACCTCGGCGGCCTTCTCGCGCCGCTGCGCCCTGCCCATGCCCTGGATCTCGAGGCCGTAGGCCACGTTGTCCAGGACCGTGCGGTGCGGCAGCAGGCCGAAGTGCTGGAAGACCATGGCGGCGCGGTGCCGGCGCAGTTCGCGCAGCCGTGCCCTGTCCATCGCGCGGACGTCCTCGCCGTCGATGGCGATGGTGCCCGCGGTCGGCTCGATCAGCCGGGTCAGACAGCGCACCAGCGTGGACTTGCCGGAGCCGGACAGGCCCATGACGACGAACACCTCGCCCTTGCGGACGTCGAAGCCGACGTCCCGCACGGCGGCCGTGCAGCCGGTGCGGGCACGCAGGTCGGCCGGGTCGAGCGCGGCGAGCCCGGGGTCGCCGGGGACACGGTCGGCCTTCGGGCCGAAGACCTTCCACAGCCCGTCGACGGAGAAGACGGGCGGGCCGGCCGCCGGGCCGGCGGTGGTGCCGGAGGGCCGGGGGGTGGCAGAGGTCGCGGTACTCATCGCACACCGCCCCCGATCAGGTCGATGGCCCGCTCGCCGACCATCAGCACACCGATCATCGGGTTGACGGCGGTCATGGTCGGGAAGACGGAGGCGTCCGCGATCCGGATGCCCTGCAGCCCGCGGACCCGCAACTCGGGGTCGACCACGGCCTGTTCGTCGGCCGCCGCGCCCATCCGGCAGGTGCCCGCCGGGTGGTAGACGGTGTGCGCGACCTTACGGGCGTACTCGCTCAGCTCCTCGTCACCGGTGACGTCGGGGCCGGGGGCCACCTCGCGCTTGAGCCAGTGGGCCAGCGGTTCGGTCCGCGCGATCTCGCGGGCGATGCGGATGCCGTCGACGAGGGTGCGGCCGTCGTAGTCGTCCGCGTCGGTGAAGTAGCGGAAGTCCAGCGCGGGCTTGACCTCCGGGTCGGCGCTGGTCAGGTAGAGCCGGCCGCGGCTCTTCGGCTTGGGGATGTTCGGGGTCATCGAGACGCCGAACTCCGGCCGCCGGTAGCCGAGGCGCTCCGGATTGTCCGTGAACGGGATCTGGTAGAAGTGGAACATCAGGTCGGGACCCGCGTGTCCGGGGTCCCTGCGCACGAACAGGCCGGCGTCGGAGTCCATCGCGGAGTTGTCCGGGATGGGTCCGTTCGTCTCCCAGACGATCACCGATTCGGGGTGGTCGAGCAGGTTCTCGCCGACACCGGGAAGGTCGTGCGCCACGGGTATGCCGAGCGCCTCCAGATCGGCCTTCGGACCGATGCCGGAGTGCAGCAGCAGCCGGGGCGAGTCGACGGCGCCGGCACACAGCAGGACCTCGCCGCGGGCCCGGACGAGGATCTCCTCGCCGTCCTTGGTGCGGACGTGGACGCCCTCGGCGCGGGTGCCGTTCAGCTCCAGCCGGTACGCCCAGGTCTCCAGCAGGAGCGTCAGGTTGGGGCGTTCGTCCATCACCGGGTGCAGATAGGCGACCGACGCCGAGGAGCGCTGGTTGTTCTCCGGGTGGTAGGCGAGGTCGAAGAAGCCGACGCCGTCGTCGAACGGCTTCCTGTTGAAGCCCTCGACGCGCGGCACGCCCAGCGCGCTCTGCGCGGCGTCGACGAAGTCACGGGCGATGGCGTTCCGGTCCTTCTCGTCGACCGGGACGATGTTGTTCTTGAGCCGGGCGTAGTACGCCTCCATCTGCACCGCGCCCCACCCCTCGGCGCCGGCCTGCTCCCACTCGTCCCAGTCGGACGGGAGCGGCTTGAACGCGATGAGGGTGTTGTGCGAGGAGCATCCGCCGAGGACACGGGCCCGGCTGTGCCGGATGTGCGAGTTGCCGCGTGGCTGCTCGGTGGTGGGGTAGTCGTAGTCCAGCTCGCCGCCGAGCAGGCCCATCCAGCGGCGCAGGGTCAGCACGTCGTCGCGGCCCACGTCGCTGGGGCCGCCCTCGATGACCGCGACGGTGACGTCCGGGTTCTCCGTCAGCCGGGAGGCGATGACGGACCCTGCGGTGCCGCCGCCGACGACGACGTAGTCGTACGTGTGGTCGCGGGTGGCGTCCTGACCGTGCTCTCGGTCGGGCTCGTGGCGGTGTTCGTGCACCTGCTCGGGCTCGTGGGTGCGCTCTGGCATGGACTGTCGCTCCTCCGGGGACTCGGGACGGGGTGGGCGGGGTGCTGTGCGGCGTGCGGTGCGGCGTGCGGTTCGAAGCGGTGGGGCGGCACGAGGGCCCCGCTGCCCGGACACGCCGGGGCGCCGCGCGCGCCCTGGGCACCGTGGGTACCGCAGGTGCCGCGGGTTCCGGGAAGGGAGGCGCGGGGGCCGCCTCTCGCCACGGTGCCGCGTTCGCCGTGCGGGCCGCCCGGCGGTGGCGGGCTCAGCCCGCGAACCAGCGCACCGGCTTCGGTGCGAGGTTCTGGTAGATGTGCTTGGTCTCGCGGTACTCGGCGAGGCCCGCCGGGCCGAGTTCGCGGCCCACTCCGCTCTTGCCGAATCCGCCCCACTCCGCCTGCGGGAGGTAGGGGTGGAAGTCGTTGATCCACACGGTGCCGTGGCGCAGCCGTCCGGCCACCCGCCGGGCGCGGCCCGCGTCGGCGGTCCAGACGGCGCCGGCCAGCCCGTACTCGGTGTCGTTGGCGAGGGCGACGGCCTCGTCCTCGGTGCGGAAGGTCTCGACGGTGAGGACCGGCCCGAACACCTCCTCACGCACCACCCGCATCTCGCGGTGGCAGTGGTCGAGGACGGTCGGCTCGTAGAAGTAGCCGGCCTCGGGCCGCTCGGCGGACGGCTCGGGACGCTTGCCGCCGGAGCGCAGCACCGCCCCCTCCTTCAGCGCGGAGGCGACGTACGCCTCGATCTTGTCGCGCTGCTGCCCGGAGACCAGCGGGCCGCACTCGACGCCGTCCGCGGTGCCCCGGCCGAGCCTGATCCGCTCGGCGCGGCGGGCGAGTTCGGTGACGAAGCGGTCGCGGACCGACTCCTCGACGATGAGCCGCGCGCCCGCCGAGCAGACCTGGCCGCTGTGGATGAAGGCCGCGTTGAGCGCCTGGTCGACGGCGGTGTCGAAGCCTTCCTCCGTGGCGCAGGAGTCGGCGAAGACCACGTTGGGGTTCTTGCCGCCGAGTTCGAGGGCGACCTTCTTCACGGTCGGCGCGGCGGCCTCGGCGACCTTGGTGCCGCTGACCAGTCCGCCGGTGAAGGAGACCAGGTCGACGTCGGGGTGTTCGGCGAGCCGGGCGCCGACGGTGTGGCCGGGGCCGGTGACGATGTTGGCGACCCCGGCGGGCAGACCCGCCTCGGCCAGCAGGCCGATGAGGGCGGCCGTGGTCAGCGGGGTGATCTCGCTGGGCTTGACGACGAAGGTGTTGCCGGCCGCGAGCGCCGGGGCGATCTTCCAACTGGCCTGGAGCAGCGGATAGTTCCAGGGCGTGATCATGGCGCAGACACCGACGGGCTCGTGCACGACGACGCTGTGGACGTCGGTGGAACCCGCGTCGACGACCCGGCCGGGGGCCTCCCCGGCGACCAGGTCGGCGAAGTAGCGGAAGGCGTCGGCGACACAGTCGATGTCGACGCGCCCCTCCTCGAGGGTCTTGCCCGCGTCCCGGCTCTCCAGCAGGCCGAGTTCCTCCCGGTCCCGGACGAGGAGACCGGCGACGCGGCGCAGCAGCGCGGCCCGTTCGGTGACCGGGGTGTGCGGCCACGGGCCCTCGTCGAAGGCGCGCCGGGCGGCGGCCACCGCGAGGTCGGCGTCCTTCTCGTCGCCCTCCGCGACGACGGCGAACGGCAGGGCGTCCGCGGGGTCGAGGATCTCGCGCGTGGCCCCCGAGACGGCCGCCCGCCACTCGCCTCCCACGTGGATGGAGGTGCGCACCTGAAGTTCTGTGGTGTCCGCCATGATCGCCTGCTGCCTTCCGTTCCTGTTCGGTGCCCGCGAGTGACACGGGTCGAGTGACCAGGTCGAGTCACACAGGCGTCGCCCACGGAGCGGGAGGGCTCCTGCCCGCGGGCTCCGTATGCATGCGCGATTCACGGCGGGAAGTGCGCAGCGTCACGGAACATGCGAGCGAAAGCGGGGAAAGTGCCCCGTATCGTCGGCCGCGATCGGTTCAGTCGAGGTCCGTGCCCGTCCCGCAGGTGGTGTCCGGCGGGCAGAAGTGCGCGAGGGCGGTCCGGATCAGCTCGCGCTCGTCCTCGTGACCGTCGGAGTCGGCCCCGTAGGCGGCGAGCGCGTACAGCTTGCCGTCGGCGGCCTGGAAGCGCAGGTCGACGACGTGCCAGGTCCCGATGTCGGGCTCTCCTCCGAAGGAGTCCGCGAGGTACTCCAGCCGGGAGCCGGTGAAGTCGCCGTCGTCCAGCGTCTCCAGGGAGAGCTGCTCGAATCCGGGGGCCTTCGGGGTGGCGTCGGAGAGGAACAGTTCGTACGACGCGTCGGGCGAGGGCTCCGCCACCTCGAACACCTGGAGCCGCCTGCCGCTGCCGGGACCGCGGTAGCTGACCACGTCCATGCCGTACTGGGAGGACACGCTGGTACGGGTCCATCCCTCGGGGCGGGCGATGGTGAAGCCCTGGGAGTCGGTGTACCGGTCGTAACCGGCGGGGACGGTGCTGTCCGGGTCCGGGGTGGACGGCGCGGTCTGCCCGGCGGAGAAGGACGGCTGTCGCGGGGCGGGTGGCTCCTGCGGTCCGGGGGTTCCGGAACCCGCGGGCTGCGACACGCTCGCCGAGGCGGCCCTGTCGTCCTCCCGGCCGTCCGCCCCCTCGCCGCCTCCCAGGGTCTGGGTCAGCACCAGCCCCACGGCCACCCCGGCCGCGGCGGCCCCGCCCACCACGGCCCACGCCCGTCTCCGGTCGAGCCCGTGCCGCGCCGGCGGCGGGGGAACGGGCGGGGCGGGTGGCCCGGCGGGACCGTGGGGCAGCTCGGGAGACGACCAGAGGGCCGGCGCGGGCTGCCCGGAGGGCACCGACGGGGTACCGCCGCCCGGCCACCGGATGCCCGTGAGGGTGGGGGCGGAGGGCAAGACGTCCGGGGGCGGCGGGCCACTCGGGGAGGGCGTCACCGGCTGCGTCGGCGTCACGGTCGGCGTGGCCGCGCCCGCGCCCTCACTCCTCGGCTCCCCCCGCCTCCCCGGGTTCCCCTGCTCCCCGGGACCCCCTTCCTCCCAGCGCTGGGTCTCCTCGTTCCAGTACCGCGGTCCCGGCCCTCCGCTCACCGCTTCCCCCTCGTCCCCTCGTCCCCTCGTCCCCGCGTTCTTCTTCTCGTTCCCCTCGTCATGTCGCCCGCCGGCGTCACATCCCGAGCAGTCCCGCCACCGTCCCGGCCGAGGCGAGCAGCGCCGTGACGGTCTCGGCGTCCGCGAGCAGGTCGCGCAGCCGCCGACGGCGGCTCTCCCCGGCCGCACCGGTCCGGCCGATCTCCTCCTCGGTGTCCGCGAGGGCCTCGTCCAGCCGTGCGGTCTGCTCACTCTGCCGCAGCCGGGCCAGATCGACCCGCAGTTCCCTTACCGCGGTGAGCAGTTCCTCGTCGGCGGCGGCGCGCGGCGCCGGGATACCGTGGTGGCTCTCCGCACGCGCGTTGCTGCCGATGGCGAAGGTACTGCCGTGGACGTCCCCGATGCTGACGCCCTGCTGCTCCTCACGTGCCGCCATGCCCGGAGGCCCCCTTCTGCGGCCCGGGGCCGCCGGTGGTGGCGCTGGCCTTCTCACCGATGGCGAAGGTGGAGCCCTCGACCCGGTTGATGCTGACGGCGCCGTTACTGATGTTCACGATCTTCTGGACGAACTCGCCGGTCTCGTAACCGGCTTCGGCGAGTGCGAGCCGTACCCCGCGTCCGACGCGGTCCTGGATGCTCCGGAGGTAACGGGCCACGTCCATCTCCTGGAACGTGGATCCCGTGTCGATCGCGGCCAGTTCACGCACCGAGAGGGCGGGGCCCTCGGGCAGCGCGCTCCGGTGCCCACCGGTGAGCAGCCGCCAGGCGAAGAGCGCGCCGCGGAACAGGGAGACCAGGGCGCGGCCCGCGGAACCGGGCACCAGGGTCGCCGTCGAGGCGATCCTCGCCGGCACCGGGCCGGTGCGGACCCGGTGCGCGAGGTGGTCGGCACGCTTGAAATCCTGGCGTACCGGGGCCATGACGTGCGGGGCGATCTCCAGCATGAGCATGCGGCCCTGGGTGTGGACCCGTACGTACACCGTGACGACCAGTTCCTCCTCCCAGCCGCCGACCCGGATCCGCAGGAAGTGCCGCCGCTTCTCGCCGCCCTCCTCGACCGCCCGCAGCCAATGCCGCTCGAACGCCTCCGGCGTGTAGGGGGCCTGGTCACGATCGGTCAGCCCTTCGACGGGGAGGAACACGCACTCGTCGATCTCCAGCCCGCGCAGTCGGTCGCGCACGGGGGTGCCCGCGTGCTCGGCGGGTTCACGCAGCTGCTCGATCAGGGGCCGGATCCGGTCGAGGATCACACGGTTGCCGAGCGGCTGCCGCCGCTTCTGCTCCTCGTCCGGCCGGAGCTCCACGGCGAGCACCCAGGTGTCGTGCGCGGCTCCCGCTCCGCAGAAGGGACGCTCCTCGTCGTACATGATCAGCGGCGCGTGCTGCTCCCGCCGGATGCGTCCCGTCAGCCGGGCGAACCTCTCCCCCTCGGCTTGCTCCGCGGGGTCGTTCGCCACGTCCGGGAAGCGCTGCGGGGACAGTTCCGCGGCGAACGCCCGGGCGAACCCGTCGCGCTGGACCGCCGCGCACCACGCGATCAGCGCGAGGACCCCGATGGCCGGCCAGGCCCGCCAGGGCTCGACCGTCACCGCGAAGGGCAGACCCAGGTCGTCGAAACCGCCGGAACCGCTCGCGCCATAGGAACTGCCGTAGGAACTGCCGGAGTCGGACGAGCCGGACGAGGAACCGGAGCCGCTCGGATCGGCGCCGAAGGCCATGGCGCCGACGAGGAACACGTACATCGTGAACTGGATGCGGCCCGCCCAGCGCAGCACGAAGGCGGGGAACAGCCGGTGGAAGGGGGGCTCCTGGGCGCCGCCCCTGACCCAGGCCGCGAGGCCGAGCAGCAGACTGGGCAGCAGCAGGCCGGCCAGCAGCCCGCCGGTCACCGCGATGCCCACCGTCCAGAGCCCGACGACGGCGGCGGACCAGAGCAGCTCCTGGCGGCGGGCCCGCAGCGCATGCGCGAGGACCCGGGCCGCGTCGAAGCCCAGCGAGGGGGCCACGATCCGCTGCTCGTGGAGATACAGCTCCTCGATGACGCGGTCGCGGTAGTCGGCGTCCACGTAGGCGCCTCCGCACAGCAGCCGGGTCGCCTCGCTGGCGTGCGGTGCGACGGCCGGGAACTCCGGCGGAGCCGGGCCGTCCGGATGATGCGGTTGCTGCGGCACGCAGGCAGTGCCCATGCCGGTCCCCCCGATGCTGCGTGCGTCCTCGGTGACAGAGGAGTTGACGAGCCATCAGCATAGGGGAGCCGCTACGCCAGAGGGAACCCGATTGTCAAGAGTGCGATCATGTGACATGAGTCAAGCTTTGGGGAGAGCTTTTACCCCGCACACGGGACGGGCCCCGCACCGGTCAGCACCGGTGCGGGGCCCGTGGTCCGTGGTCGTCCGTGGTCGGACCAGGTGATCAGATGAGGCCGAGACCGCGGACCGCCTCGCGCTCCTCCTCGAGCTCCTTGACGGAGGCGTCGATACGGGCACGGGAGAAGTCGTTGATCTCCAGACCCTGGACGATCTCGTACTTTCCGTCCTTCGCGGTGACCGGGAAGGAGGAGATCAGGCCCTCCGGGACGCCGTAGGAGCCGTCCGACGGGATGCCCATGGAGACCCAGTCGCCGTCCTCGGTCCCGTTGACCCAGGTGTGCACGTGGTCGATGGCCGCGTTGGCGGCGGAGGCGGCCGACGAGGCGCCACGGGCCTCGATGATCGCGGCACCGCGCTTGGCGACGGTCGGGATGAAGTCCTCGGCCAGCCACTTCTCGTCGTTGACGACCTCGGCGGCGTTCTTGCCGGCGACGGTGGCGTGGAAGATGTCCGGGTACTGCGTGGCGGAGTGGTTGCCCCAGATGGTCAGGCGCTTGATGTCGGCGACCGTCGAGCCCGTCTTCTTCGCCAGCTGGGTCAGCGCGCGGTTGTGGTCCAGGCGGGTCATCGCGGTGAAGCGCTCGGCCGGTACGTCCGGCGCGGCGGCCTGGGCGATGAGCGCGTTGGTGTTGGCCGGGTTGCCGACCACGAGCACCCGGATGTCGTCCGCGGCGTGGGCGTTGATGGCCTGGCCCTGCGGCTTGAAGATGCCGCCGTTGGCCTCCAGGAGGTCGCCGCGCTCCATGCCCTTGGTGCGCGGGCGGGCGCCCACGAGAAGGGCGACGTTGGCGCCGTCGAAGGCCACGTTCGGGTCGTCCGAGATCTCGATGCCCTGGAGCAGCGGGAACGCGCAGTCGTCCAGCTCCATGGCCGTGCCCTCGGCCGCCTTGAGCGCGGGGGTGATCTCCAGCAGACGCAGCTTGACCGGCACGTCCGCGCCGAGCAGCTGGCCGGAGGCGATGCGGAAGAGCAGGGCGTAACCGATCTGGCCGGCCGCGCCGGTGACGGTGACGTTCACGGGAGTGCGGGTCATGGCGTTCTCCGTATGACAGCTGGCGGTGGGGCGTCCCTGCCCCCGGGGTACGGGATCCCGTCCGGCTCGTGACCGGTGCCCGCCGCGATGATCGATCACCGCTACGGAGGGATCACCGCTGGATGATCGATCTCTTGGCGTCAAGAGATCCAGCGGTCAGGCTATCGCGCATCCACGATCGTGGACGGCCGGGCTCCATGTGGCCCGTCCCACAGAGTGACCGGGGGGTACGTGAGCGTGCCCAGGGGAAAGGCGGCCGCCCCTCCGGGAGGGGGGACGGGGGCGGCCGCCGTTCGGGTGACCGATCCTGCCGGACTCCCGTGGGGGTGACGTGCACATGCCCGGAATTCACCGTCCCATGCCCGTCCCGCGCCACGAACTTCACCGGGGGCCGGCCGGATCGGGAGGGTCCCGGAAGCCGTACCGGGGCCGCACCGGCGGACGCGCCGAACCCCGTACGCACCGGCGGGCGTGCCGACGACGTGCCCCGGAGGGCCGTTCCCGTCCCGCACCGCACCGCACGCCGGCGCCCGCCGCCCTGCGCCCGTACTCGTCGGGTCGGCGGCGCGTGCCGGGGACCTACTCCGCGGCCCCCGCCGCCGTCTCCTCCGTGCACCCCTCCTCGCCGGAGGCCAGCACCACACAGGCCTTGGCGTCCGCCGCCTTCCCGACCGCCATCATCGGGGTGTACGTGACCGTGTCGCCGACCTCGGTGATGCTGTCGCTCTGCTTGCCCTTCCCGCCGGTGATCTCGACCGTGTCGCCCTGCGCGGCCTGGGTGATCCGGCCCCACGCGGCACCGCAGGCCTCGCTGTAGCGGACCTCGACGAAGGTGGTGCCGACGGTCGCCGTCTGCGTCGTGGTCACGAGATCACCGCTGCACCCCATGCTCTCCGCGTCCTTGCCGTGGCAGCTGTCGCCGCTGCACTCCACTCCGGCGGGCAGATTCGCGGGGACGGAGGCCGTGGGCGAGGGTGACTTCACCGCCTCGCCCTCCTTGCCGCCGTCGAGCCCGGTGACGTAGAACGCGGCCGCGATCACCACCAGCACGCCGACGGCGCCCGCGAGGAACGTCCCCGTCCACCGCTTGCCACCGGAACCACCACGGCCCGCCGCTCCCCGGGGAGGTGCGCCCTGCGCGCCCGCCGGACCCTGCGTACGCCCGTCCCCCGCGGGCTGCGCGGCCGGGTATGCCGGACCGTCCCGGTGGCCCGACGGGGACGGTCCGGCATACCCGGCCATGCCCCAGGAGTTCGGCCCCGACGCGTCACGGGCGTCCGAGGCGGTGGGCTGCGGGGGCACCAGCGGGGGGCCCCCGGCCGGTCCGGCGGCGCCCGGCCGGACCGCGGCGCCCCCGCCCTTGCGCCCGCGGCCGCCCGCGCCGGTCGACGACGGTCCGGCGAGCTCGCTCAGCGCGGAACGCGCCTGCGAGATCCTGATCGCCTCCATCGTCATGTCGTGACGCATCTCCGAGCGGCTCCAGGCCCGCTCGGCCAGCTCCCACATCGTGGTCAGGTGCACCGGATTGGTTCCGGTGACCTCGGCCAGCGCCACGATCGCACCCTTGGGCGCGAGCAGACGGCCGTTCAGGTAACGCTCCCAGGACGTCTTGCTGTAGCCCGTGCGGTCGGAGACCGACGCGACACTCATGCCACTGCGGTCCACCACCCGCCTGAGCTGACTCGTGAACTCCTTGATCTGCGGATCGAGTTCATCCGGCAAGGCCTTCCAACGAGGCATTGCTTCCCCACCTTCCCCCGGTCGTGCTGGTATTTCCCTCGCGCGTGATGCCTCTGTCGAGTCCCCGTTCCGGCTGCTACCCACATGGATGCCGCCAGTCAGGATCTCAGTTCCCGGGGTGGGGCGCACGGGAGCGTCAGGGCCGCGGGCATGCGCCGTCGCACGCTCACTCGCTCGTGTCCCAGTCTCCCACCGGCAACCCCTTCGGCCGAACGGAACCGGCACAACGCGTGAGTCATCACGGGTTGTCCCGGATCGTCATGATTATCACGCCGCCGGGGTCCCGGGGGCACTTCACGGAAGTTCCCGGGACGATCCGCGGCATCCGGGGGACGTACCGGAACGGTCACTTCCGTGCCACAGCGTCCGGACAGCCGTTGAACAGCCGGTTCACGGTGCAGGAAGGTTGCTTTCGGCGGCGGCCCGTCCTTTCACGGGGGTGAGGACGGGCCGCCGTTCACCGAACGGCTCGAGGCGGCGGCACGGGGCAGCGGGGGCGTCAGCTGTTGCTGACGGTGAAGTGCAGGGTGTCCTTCAGGAACGGGATCTCCAGCCAGGGGTCGGGCTGCGCCATCAGCGCCAGCAGCGCGATCGACAGACCCAGCACCCCGTACGTGACGATGTCCGTGAAGCGGGAGCGTACGGCGAGCATGCCGACGCCCGGCAGCACCCAGCGCAGCGCCCCGCCGACCAGCAGTGCCACACCGATCAGCAGTGTGCCGATCCGGAACAGGTCGAGCGCCGTCAGCAGCAGGCCGAGTCCGGCCACGAGCAGGACGGCGAGGATCGGCCACTGCCGGGCGGGCGCGGGAGCGTCGCCGGGTGCGGCCCGGCCGCCGCCCTCCGGGCGGGCGGTGTCCCTGGTGAAGAGGGGGAAGCGGCGGGTGGCACGCCGTGGCCGCCCCGAGGCGTCGGGCGCGCTGACGGGGTCGATGACCGTGATGCCCTCGTCGGCGACGTCCTCGGAGGCCTCCTCGACACCGGGGCCCTCGACCTGCTCCCGTCCCTTCTCCTGGTCCTGGTCCTGGTCCGGCTCGTGCGTCTCGCCGAAGTCCGCCCCGGTCTCGCGGGCCCCGGTCTCCGCCTCTCGGGCGCTGCGGTCAGCCGGCACTGCGCTCCGCCGCCTCGACCACGTTGACCAGCAGCTGAGCCCGGGTCATCGGGCCGACACCGCCGGGGTTCGGGGAGATCCAGCCGGCCACCTCGGCCACGCCCGGGTGCACGTCACCCACGATCTTGCCCTCGGCACTGCGGGAGACGCCGACGTCGAGGACGGCCGCGCCGGGCTTGACGTCCTCGGGGCGGACGAGATGGGCGGAGCCGGCGGCGGCGACGATGATGTCCGCGCGCTTGAGGTGCGCCGACAGGTCGCGGGTACCGGTGTGGCACTGGGTCACGGTGGCGTTCTCGCTGCGCCGGGTCAGCAGCAGCGGCATCGGGCGGCCGATGGTCACACCGCGGCCGACGACGACGACCTCGGCGCCCTTGATCTCCACGCCGTAGCGGCGCAGCAGGGTGAGGACACCGTTGGGGGTGCAGGGCAGCGGGGCCGGCTCGTTCAGGACCAGGCGGCCGAGGTTCATCGGGTGGAGGCCGTCGGCGTCCTTGTCCGGGTCCATGAGTTCGAGGATGCGGTTCTCGTCGATGCCCTTGGGCAGCGGCAGCTGGACGATGTATCCGGTGCAGGCCGGGTCCTCGTTCAGGTCGCGGACGACCGCCTCGATCTCCTGCTGCGTGGCCGTTTCGGGCAACTCCCGCTGGATGGAGGCGATACCGACCTGGGCGCAGTCCCGGTGCTTGCCGGCGACGTACTTCTGGCTGCCGGGGTCGTTCCCGACGAGGATCGTGCCGAGGCCGGGCGTGATGCCCTTCTCCTTCAACGCCGCCACACGGGCGGTCAGATCGGACTTGATCTCTGCTGCGGTGGCCTTGCCATCGAGAATCTGGGCGGTCATGGCCCCATCCTCGCGGATGACCGGGCCCGGGTTCCAATCCGCCCGCATTCCGGCCGCACCGTGCGGGGGTCCCACCCAGGTCCTACCGCGGGCGCGCCCCGGGCGACCGCGAGGTTCGCGATCCCACATGCCGGGCCCGGCCCGCCCTCTCACCGGTCATGTTCCACCCGTATCCGCCAAGATCAGCAATGTTGCACTTGCACAACACAATCTGTCTGCGGCTGGACAATCGACAGATCCGTCGAGAACGATGAACGGACAGTGCCGCGGGCAGTACCGGGGGGACGGACCGCATCTGTAGACCTTCCTCCGACCCTCGCCCCGCGTGTCCCCGCACCTGAAGCGACAACGGAGGAAGAACCGCCATGAGCTTCGGCGACCCGAACAACCCCTACGGGCAGCCGCCCCAGCAGCACGGCGGACCCGGATACGGCTACCCGCAGCAGCAGCCCCCCGGCCAGCCCGGTTACGGCTACCCCTCGGCGCCGCAGTTCCCGCAGTCCCACGGCCGGCCGGGGCCGGGCCCCGTGGCGGTCATGCCGGGCAGCGTGAAGGCCGCGCGCGTGATGCTGTTCGTGCTCGGCGGGCTCCAGGCCCTCGGCGGCGTGCTGATGATGGTGGCCAGCGCCTGGTTCGCCGATTACCTCGAGGAGGAGCTCTCCTCGGACCCGAACGTCTCCTCGAACGACGTGAACACCGTCGGCGACATCGGCGCGGGCATCATGATCGTGCTCGGTGTGATCGTCCTGGGGTTCGCGTTCTGGGCGATTTTCACAGCCGTGAAAATGGCCACGGGTCACGGCGGGGTGCGTGTCTCCGCGATCGTCTACGCCTCGGTGGTCACGCTGTTCAGTGTGATCAGCCTGCTCACGGCCAACGTCTTCGCGCTGATCAGCCTGATCCTCGGCATCCTGATCATCGTGTTCTGCGCCAACCGCAACGGCAGCCACTGGTTCAACCGGCCCCGGTACTGAGCCCGTTCCACCGCTGTGCCCCTTCCAGCACCGTGCCGGTTTCGTCCGGCGCCGCTTTTGGCCAATCACGCACCAGGGCCGTGTCTCCCCCCGTACGGGGGGAGACAC
>NZ_JBHXQZ010000135.1:0-16461 GCF_042717095.1 Streptomyces sp. NPDC058632
GCGTTTCTGTCGTCTACAGCTTCGTCTTTTGTGGGGGGCCGCCCCCGTGTCCCCGGCGGCCCCCCCCCTCTGCGCATCCTCACAGCGCCAGATGCCGCCGCAGCGCCACGTCGATCTCGGTCATGCGCTGCCGCGGCACGGCGCCGACCCTGTGCAGCAGACGTTCCGGCGCAATGGCACGGACCTGCTCGCACTGCACTTTGGAGTCCTTCGGCAGACGGCTCTCCTCCGAGCGCAGAAGAACCTGGAACGTCAGGATGCGAGAGGTGTTGGACGTCAGCGGCGCCACGGTCACAACCCCCCGGTCGTTCCGTACGACGGACTCGTTGGCGGCGTCGTTGGAGACGATCACGGCAGGCCTGACCTTGTTGGCCTCGCTGCCCCGCGCCGGTTCCAGGTCCACCATGTAGATGTCACCACGCCTCATCGGTGATCCCGTCTCCGCTCGCCCGGTCCCACAGCCGGGCATCCTCGCTCCCGTCCCATTCGGCGAAAGCCTCCGTGTACTCCTGCTCGAGCTGCGCCTGCCTGAGCAACTCGATCGCGGCATGTATCACGGCCGACCGGGACTCGGCCTCCGTACGGGCGGCGTACTCGTCGACGAAGGCCAGGTCCTCCTGGGGCAGACTCACACTGATCTTCATACCCGCAATGCTACCCGGGGTAGGAATTCCAGGGCTACCGTTTTCCGTACCGTGCCCTTGCCCAAGTAGGAATATCTTGATCCTCGACGTCACAACTGATCAATCACCTCGTCGGCGGCGGACGGGACAGTCACGGCCGGCTGTCGCGCCGCACCTCGTAGAGGAAGCAGCCGTACTCCACCGCGCGGACGTGGACGAGGGCGACGGCCGGGTCGGTGAAGGCCTCCGTGAGGGCGGGTCCGAAGCCGTCCGGGGTGTCCACCAGGCGGCCGCCCAGGAGGGTGCCGTCGGAGGCGTAGCGGCAAAGGACACGGTGGGCGGCCGTGAAGGGGAGGCCGTCGTCGCCCCGCGGTCCCGCGCACTCCTCGGCGTGGAGGAAGACCGGCCCCTGCTCGTCGTACGGGCCCGGGTCGACGCCCGTGTGTGCCGCCCAGCGACGCAGGGGGGCGTAGGTGACCAGGGTGATCCGCTCGCCCGGTTCGCCGCGGCGCAGGCAGCAGCGGAGCGGGGCGCCGCCCTCGTCGTCGGTGCGGGGAACCGGGGAGCGGCCCGCGTCGTCCATGGTGCGCGGTTCCTTCAGGGCCGGTGCAGGGACGGGGTGGGGGGTATGGGCCGTCGTCATGGGTTCAGACTCGTGCCCGACCGGGCACGCCACCGGCGGGAAATGGACATCGCGTTCCGCGCCGGTGGCGTGGAAGGATGACGCAACCCACACATAACGAGGAGATGACCGCGTGCCTGGCACAAACCTGACTCGCGAAGAGGCGCAGCAGCGGGCGAAACTGCTGACCGTTGACTCGTACGAGGTCGATCTCGACCTCTCCGGCGCGCAGGAGGGCGGCACCTACCGGTCCGTGACCACGGTGCGCTTCGACGTCGTCGAGGGCGGCGGGGACTCCTTCATCGACCTGGTGGCGCCCACCGTCCACGAGGTGACCCTCAACGGGGACCCCCTCGACCCCGCCGAGGTCTTCGCGGACTCCCGCATCGCCCTGCCGGGTCTGCTCCCGGGCCGCAACGTCCTGCGGGTGAGCGCCGACTGCGCGTACACCAACACCGGTGAGGGACTGCACCGGTTCGTGGACCCGGTGGACGACCAGGCCTATCTCTACACCCAGTTCGAGGTGCCGGACGCCCGCCGGGTGTTCGCGAGCTTCGAGCAGCCCGACCTCAAGGCGACCTTCCGGTTCACCGTGAAGGCACCGGACGGCTGGACCGTCGTCTCCAACTCGCCCACGCCCGAACCCCGTGACAACGTCTGGGAGTTCGAGCCGACCCCGCGGATGTCGACGTACGTCACGGCGCTCATCGTCGGCCCGTACCACTCCGTGCACAGCGTGTACGAGAAGGACGGCCAGTCGGTGCCGCTCGGTATCTACTGCCGGCCCTCGCTCGCCGAGTACCTCGACGCGGACGCCATCTTCGAGGTCACGCGGCAGGGCTTCGAGTGGTTCCAGGAGAAGTTCGACTACCCGTACCCCTTCGGGAAGTACGACCAGCTGTTCGTGCCGGAGTTCAACGCGGGCGCGATGGAGAACGCCGGCGCGGTGACCATCCGCGACCAGTACGTCTTCCGGTCGAAGGTGACGGACGCGGCGTACGAGGGGCGGGCCGCGACGATCCTGCACGAGCTGGCCCACATGTGGTTCGGCGACCTGGTCACCATGGAGTGGTGGAACGACCTGTGGCTGAACGAGTCGTTCGCCACCTACGCCGAGGCCGCCTGCCAGGCGGAGGCGCCGGGCTCGAAGTGGCCGCACTCGTGGACGACGTTCGCGAACTCCATGAAGACCTGGGCCTACCGCCAGGACCAGCTGCCGTCCACGCACCCGATCATGGCCGACATCCGTGACCTGGACGACGTCCTGGTCAACTTCGACGGCATCACGTACGCCAAGGGCGCCTCGGTCCTCAAGCAGCTGGTGGCCTACGTCGGCAAGGACGCGTTCTTCAGCGGCGTGCAGGCGTACTTCAAGCGCCACGCGTACGGCAACACGCGCCTGCCCGACCTGCTGGGCGCCCTGGAGGAGACCTCCGGCCGCGACCTGAGCACCTGGTCGAAGAAGTGGCTTCAGACGGCCGGCATCAACGTGCTGCGCCCGGAGATCGGGACGGACGGCGCGGACGGCACGGGAACCATCACCTCCTTCGCCATCCGCCAGGAGGCCCCCGCGCTGCCCGCCGGCGCCAAGGGCGAGCCCGTCCTGCGCCCGCACCGGATCGCGGTCGGCCTGTACGACCTGGACGGGGCGAGCGGCAAGCTGGTGCGCGTCGACCGGGTCGAGCTGGACGTCGACGGCGAGCTGACCGCCGTACCGGAGCTCGTCGGCAAGCCCCGCCCGGACGTCGTGCTCCTCAACGACGACGACCTGTCGTACGCCAAGGTGCGGCTGGACGAGCGGTCGCTGGCCTTCGTCACCGAGCACCTGGGTGACTTCGAGGCGTCCCTGCCGCGCGCGCTGAGCTGGGCGTCGGCCTGGGACATGACCCGTGACGGCGAGCTGGCCACCCGCGACTACCTGTCGCTGGTGCTGTCGGGCATCGGCAAGGAGTCGGACATCGGCGTCGTGCAGTCGCTGCACCGTCAGGTGAAGCTGGCGATCGACCTGTACGCCGCCCCGTCCTCCCGCGAGGCGCTCCTCAACCGCTGGACGGAGGCCACGCTGGCCCATCTGCGGGCCGCCGAGGCGGGCAGCGACCACCAGCTGGCGTGGGCGCGCGCGTTCGCCGCGACGGCGCGCAAGCCGGAGCAGCTGGACCTCCTGGAAAGCTTGCTGGACGGCACCCGGACGATCGAGGGCCTGGCCGTCGACACCGAGCTGCGCTGGGCGTTCGTGCAGCGGCTCGCGGCGGTGGGCCGGTTCGACGAGGCGGAGATCGCCTCGGAGTACGAGCGCGACCGTACGGCCGCCGGCGAGCGCCACGCCGCCACCGCGCGCGCCGCCCGGCCGACCGGGGAGGCCAAGGCGGAGGCGTGGGCGTCGGTCGTGGAGTCCGACAAGCTGCCGAACGCGGTCCAGGAGGCGGTCATCGCCGGCTTCGTCCAGACCGACCAGCGCGAGCTGCTGGCGCCGTACACGGACCGGTACTTCGAGGCGCTGGCCGGCGTCTGGGAGTCCCGCTCGCACGAGATGGCCCAGCAGATCGCGGTCGGCCTCTACCCGGCGGTCCAGGTCTCCGACGAGACCCTGGAGAAGACGGACGCCTGGCTGGCCTCCGCCGGGCCGACCCCGGCCCTGCGCCGCCTGGTCTCCGAGTCCCGCGCAGGCGTGGACCGCGCGCTGCGCGCCCAGGCCGCGGACGCGGCGGCCGAAGGGGCGTAACCCGTACGAGTGCCAGGGGCGCCCGGTGCCGTGCCGGGCGCCCCTGGCGTTCCTCCAGCCCTTCGAGACAACTGAACTGATCTCCATCGCCGTACGCCGCACGAGGAGTCCGGCGGCGCCGCGGGTGCGCCGGTCGGGGACTGGCGTGCTGCGGATCGGGGCGTGGGACACGGAGCCGTCGCCGCCGGAGCCGCTCCAGCCCTTCGCCCCGGCTCCGGAGCGGGAGGACGGCCGGTGCCTGGCATCGATGCGGGCCCGCGCCGACGTCCGGGTCCGGCGGCCACTGGCGAGGCAGGCGACCAAGGCGAGTACGTGGGTGCGAGCCGGGTGCCGCCCGGACCGTCGGAGGCGTAGCCGTGGGGCCGCCGGGCCACGCCGGCCGGGTGAACGCCGGCGCCACGCCGGTGGTTCATCGGCCGACGGCGCAGGCGTCCCCGTTGAGCGTGAACCGTGGCGGCGGTGACGCGTCGCCGGTATGGCCGGCGAGGTAGCCGAGGGTGATGCTCGCGCCCGGAGCGATCGTGGCGTTGTGCGAGGCGTCGGTCGCCGTGATCACGTTGCTTCCCTGGGTCAGGTCCGTATTCCAGTCGGAGACGACGGTCTGCCCGAGGGCCAGGGGGAACTCCAGCGTCCAGCCGTTCACCGGGGTGCCGCCGGTGTTGGTGACGGTGAGGTCGACCGTCGTGCCGGTACCCCAGGTCGTCACCGCACGGTCCACCCGGCAGGCGGGTTCCTCCTGCGCGAACGACACCCGGTGCAGACCGCCGGGCAAATCGTTGACCACGTAGAACTCCCCGTCGGCGGTCGTACCGATCGACGTCACCTGGGTGGGCATCTCCCCGATCTCGGCCTGCTCGTAGCCACCGCTGCCGTCGGGGCGCAGCGCCCAGACCGTGGACGAGCAGTAGTCGGTGGCGATGTACGTGCCGCCGACCAGGCCGGCGTACTTCTGGCCGCGGTAGACGCGGCCGCCGATGATTGAGCAGCCGCCGGTGTACGGGGAGTACGTGAAGACCGGCTCGGTGTACGTCTCACCGGGCACGCAGTCGCCGTCCTCGAATCTCTCCAGCCCCTCGTAGCAGGACCAGCCGAGGTTCAGCCCGCCCTGGCCCGGGGCGAGGTGGTCGACCTCCTCCCATCGGCCCTGGCCGACGTCGCCGATCCACATCGAGCCGTCGGCGTCGTCGAAGGAGAACCGCCACGGGTTGCGCAGCCCGTACAGCCAGATCTCCCCGCGGGCGCCGTCCGTCTCCACGAAGGGGTTGTCGGCGGGGACGCAGTAAGGAAGCGGGCCGCAACCACGGCTCACGTCGATCCGCATGATCTTGCCCAGCAGGGTGTCCAGCCGCTGGCCGGAGCGGAAGGGATCCCCGGAGCCGCCGCCGTCGCCGATGCTCCAGTACAGGTTGCCGTCGGGGCCGAACGCGAGCTGGCCGCCGTTGTGGTTGCTGTACTCGGCGTGTTCCTGGGAGAGCAGGACCTCCAGGCGGGACTCGTCGAGCCGGTAACGGGCGAGAGTGACCGCGCCGTCGGGCAGTGCCGTGTACGCCAGGTACAGGTTCTGGCTGGCGGCGAAGTCGGGCGGGAGGGCGATGCCGAGCAGGCCGCGCTCGTTGCCCGATTGGTCCACGGCCGACGTGATGTCGACGAGCGGAGTCGCGGCCAGGCCGGTGTCCGGGTGGTAGACCCGGACGGTGCCGGACTTCTCGGTGATGAACAGCCGGTCCGTGCCGTCGTCGGGGCCGACGAGGGCGGTGGGCCGTCTCAGCCCGTGGGCGACCTGGGTGGTGGTCGCGCTGAGCGACGGCAGGGGCACGGCCGGGGCGCCCTTTGCCGTTCCCGTCCGCAGCGGCACGGGATCCGCCGCCGCGGAAGCAGCCGCCCCGGTGGACCGGGCCGCGGCGGGCAAGGGGGCGAGGACGGTCAGCAGGAGGGCCAGCAGAAGGGGCCCGGTCCAGCGGCGTCGTAGCATGTCGGCTCCAGAAACGAGGACGTTTGCACGGCGGTGGTGCTTCTGGTGCTTCTGGTGCTTCTGGTGTCCCTCCGGGCAACAGGCGCGGCCGGCCCCCTGCGGGGTCCGATGCATGGGAGCGCTCCCGCGGACTCCCAGGCTGCGCGTCGTGAAACGGGGGAGCAACGTTTGTTCGCGCCACTTTCGCCCCGCGTGGCGCAAACGATGCGTCACTGCCCGCAACCGAGAGGCCCGGGCGGCCGCAGCTCCTCACTCTGGCGCCGGCACGTCGTGTTCACGCCCCGCGCTCCGCGGATTCACGGAAACGGCGGACCGCGTGCGATGCCCGGTCGCGGTGGGGGCGAGCCGTGGTTCCGCGGCGCCGGAAGCCGACTGCGCCGCCCCCGTGCGCCAAGAGGTTTTCAGCCGGGGCGCCGGCGCGAGCTGGCCCGCCACCGTCGCGCCGAACGCCAGGGCCATGCCTGTCAGTTGGAGTGGGGTGAGGGTCTCGTCCAGGGCTGCCCAGCCGAGCACGGCCGCGGTCAGGGGTGAGAGCGGGCCCAGGAAGGTGACCTGGGTGGCGGTGAGGTGGCCCATGCCTCGGAACCAGAGGCAGTACGCGAGGGCCGTGTTCGCGAGGGCCAGGTAGAGGTAGCCGCCGATCGCCGGGGCGTCCAGGGCCGGCGGGGCACCCTCGACCAGCAGGGCGAGCGGGGCGATGAGCAGGCCGCCCGCGGTCAGCTGCCAGCCGGTCAGGGCGAGGGGGCCCACACCCTCCGGGCGTCCCCAGCGTTTCGTCAGCACCGTGCCGGTGGACATGGACGCCGCGGACGCGAGCGCCGCCGCCACTCCGAGGGGGTCGAGCGCCCCCGCCGCCTTCAGGACGACCAGGCTCACCCCGAGCGCGGCCACCACCCCCGCGAGCAGCGTGCGTACGGTCGGGCGTTGACCCAGCAGCGGCGCCGCGAGGCCGGCCACGAACAACGGGCCCACCGAGCCGACCACCGCCGCCAGGCCGCCGGGCAAGCGGTACGCGGAGAGGAACAGCAGCGGGAAGAACGCCCCGATGTTCAGCGCGCCGAGCACCGCCGCCTTCCACCACCACACGCCCCTCGGCAGCACCCTGGCCAGTGCGAGCAGCAGCAGTCCGGCGGGCAGGGCGCGCATCAGGCCGGTGAAGAGGGGGCGGTCCGGCGGGAGCAGTTCGGTGGTGACGGCGTACGTGGTGCCCCAGGAGACGGGTGCCACGGCGGTGAGCAGGATCGGACCCGTCGCCCGTCTCCCCGTCGGCGCGGATCGGATCGCGGTCATGGTCGGGCGCACCTCTCTCGTCAGGTCGGCAGCAAGTAGCTTAGCAGCAAGCAACTTACCTTCAAGTTTCTTTCTTGCGGGAGAGTGAGGACCGGCCGATACTCGACGCCATGAACGCACGCCCCGAGCAGCGCACGGACGGCGCGGACGGCAGAGACCGCAAGGACCCCGTGGACGCGATCGTCGAGCAGTGGGCCGGCGTCCGGCCCGATCTCGACACCACCGCCATGGAGGTCTTCGGCCGCGTCCACCGGATCTCACGCGCCATGGGCGACCGCACCGAGAAGACGTACGCGCGGCACGGCATCGCCCGGGGCGAGTTCGACGTCCTCGCCACGCTGCGCCGCGCCGGTGAGCCCTACACGCTCTCGCCCCGTCAGCTCTCCGGCACCCTGATGCTCACCACCGGCGGGATGACCGGCCGCCTCGACAAACTGGAGCGCGCGGGGCTGCTGCGCCGCTCCCCCGACCCCCACGACCGCCGGGGCCTGCGCGTGACCCTCACCGAACAGGGGCTCACCGTCGTCGACCAGGCGGTCGGCGCGGGTCTCGCCGTGCAGACCGAGGCCCTGTCCGCCCTTCCTCCGGACCGTGCCCGGCAGCTCACCGGCCTGCTCCGCGAACTGCTCCTCGCGACCGAGCGTCCAGAGCCGTAGGAAGGCCCGCGCACGCCGAAGGCGCCACCCCTCCCCGTACCGCGGAACGCGGGTACGGACGGTGGGGCGGCGCCTTCGGGAAGGGTTCGGGACGACGGCCGGGTCAGGCCTTGGCGTCGGCCTTGATCCTGATGTTGGAGCTGGTCGTGTCCTTCTTCTTGTGCGACTTGTCGAGGACCATCACCAGGCCGGCGATGACCAGGAAGAGCACGATCGGGGCCACGACGTACAGTCCCAGCGTCTCGATCACGCTCAGGCCCGTGCCGGGGTCGTCGCCGTCGTCACGGGTGAGCGCGAGCGCGGGGGACGTCATGAGCAGCATCATCAGCGTCGTACCGGCTGCCAGGGCGCCGGCGCGCAGGGCGTTCGTCTTGTCCACGGTGCCAACGTAGCGAACGCCCGTGGGGCCCGCGCGTCCGGGGTGGCGCACGCGACCCCGGTCGGCACGGATATGCCCGACTGTGTCCCGGTTCGCCACCAGGCCTCTCACCCGTCCGGCCCCAGGCCTCGCCCGTCCCGTCTCAGGGCTCACCCGCGCCCTCCGGCCGGTCGGTGCGGGTGCGGACCACGTCGAGCAGCGCGCGCAGTCCCGGGGATGTCGTCAGGTCCTCCAGGGGCATCGGACGGCCCTGCGCGTCGGCGATCGGCAGGCGCCAGTTCGGGTACTCGTCCCAGGTCCCGGGCAGGTTCTGCGGGCGCCGGTCGCCGACGCCGTCGGGGAGCCAGACGCCGATCATCCGGGCGGGGGTGCGCAGCAGGTAGCGGTGGACGGCCTGGATGCGTGCCTCCTCCTCGGTGGTGACGGCGCCACTCGTGCCGGGGCCTCCGGGGCTTCCCGGGCTGCCGGGGCCGTACAGCAGGCCCAGTTCGGTCAGCAGGTCCAGCCACTCCGCCGTGTCGGCGGCGGCCTCCGCGCGCTCCTCCGCCAAGGGGCGGGTGAGCAGGCCGAGGCCGTCGCGGAGCTCGACGTGTTCGCCGGTGAGGCGGGACGCGGTGGGCGGCAGGTCGTGGGTGGTGACGGTGGCCAGGCAGTCGGCGCGCCAGGTCTCCGGCGGCAGCGGCCGGCGGTCGCCCTCCCAGTCCCGTTCGAACCAGAGCACCGACGTCCCGTACACCCCGCGCTCGCGCAGCGCCTCGCGTACGCCGGGCTCGACCGTGCCCAGGTCCTCGCCGATCACCACCGCCCCGGCGCGGGAGGCCTCCAGGACGAGGACGGCGAGCATCGCCTCGGCGTCGTAGCGGACGTACGTGCCCTCGGTGGGCGGCTGCCCCCGGGGCACCCACCAGAGCCGGAACAGGCCCATGACGTGGTCGATGCGCAGGGCGCCCGCGTACCGGAACAGGGCCTGGAGCAGGGCGCGGAACGGCGCGTAGCCGCAGGCGGCGAGCCGGTCGGGGCGCCAGGGCGGCAGGCCCCAGTCCTGGCCGCGCGCGTTGAACGCGTCCGGGGGTGCGCCGACCGACATGCCGGCGGCGAGGGTGTCCTGCTGCGCCCAGGCGTCGGATCCCTCGGGGTGCACGCCGACCGCGAGGTCGTGGACGATCCCGAGCGGCATCCCGGCCTCGCGCGCGGCCCGCTGGGCCGCCCTGAGCTGGGTGTCGGTGAGCCAGGCCAGCCGGGAGTGGAAGTCGACGCGGGCCATCAGCTCGCGGCGGGCCCGCGCGGTCGCGGGCGAGCGCGGGTCGCGCAGTCCGGCCGGCCAGGTGTGCCAGTCGGGGCCGTGCACCTCGGCGAGCGCGCACCAGGTGGCGTGGTCCTCCAGGGCCCGGCCCTGCTCGGCGAGGAAGTCGCCGTAGGCGGCGCGGCGGCCCGGGCCGAGCGGCACCTCGTCCACCACTGCTTCGAGTGCGGCCTTCTTGGTCGCCCAGACGGCGTCCCGGTCGATCAGCGCGCCCTTGTCCAGCACCGCCTCGCGCAGCTCCGCGGCCCGCCGGAGCAGATCCGGCATCCGGTTCCCCGTCCGGGCCCGGCCCCCGGCCGCCTCCCCGGCCCCCACGTACGCGAACTCCGGAACGTCCTCGATCCGCAGGTGCACCGGGTCCGGGAAGCGGCGGGAGGAGGGACGGTACGGGGACGGGTCGGTCGGAGTGCCGGGGACGGCCGCGTGCAGCGGGTTGATCTGGACGAATCCGGCGCCGAGGGCACGGCCGGCCCAGGCGGCGAGTTCGCCGAGGTCGGCGAGGTCGCCCATGCCCCAGGAGCGGCGGGAGAGGAGCGAGTAGAGCTGGACGAGAAGCCCGTACGAGCGGGCCGGGGGCGCGGGCAGCCGGGGCGGGGCGACGATCAGGTGGGCCTCGCCGGTGCGGCCGTCGGGCGCGGTGGCGGTCACCCGGTGCACGCCGGGCGGGAGGTCCGCGGCCGAGACGCGGGTCTCGCCCTGCTCGGTGCGCACGAGCAGCCGGGTGTCCGCGGGGAGCGCGCCCAGGGCGGACGGCGTGCCGGTGCCCCAGCCGACCACGGTGGGCGGCAGCAGCCGCTCGGCCAGTTCCCGCTCGCGGGCGGCGAGCGCGTCGCGGACGGCGCCTGGGGTCCCCGCGTCCACCCCGAGGGCGGCCAGGACGAGGGTGACGGCGGTGACCGAGGCGGCGACCGTACGGTCCGGCGAGGGGTTGTAGGAGGTGGCGACGCCGTACAGGGCGGCGAGCCGGGAGAGGTCCTCCGGGAGCTCGGAAGGCAGCCCGGAGAATAACCCGGACGGCGGCGCGGAGGACGGCCCGGACGGCGGCTCGGACGGCGGCTCGGGAAGCTGCTCGGAGGGGTCGGAGGGCGACTCGGAAGGCGGCTCGGCCGGTCCGGGCGCGGCCACTAGGGCTCCGGGACGTACTGCGCCGGGAAGGAGTCGAGTCCGGTGGCGTCCATGGCGGCGTCGGACTCACTGGTCAGGGGGGCGGCGTCGGCGAGCGGGGGCTCGCTGGTGAGGGGTTCGGCGTCGGGCAGCGGGGGCTCGCTGGTGAGCGGGACCTCCGCGCACGGACCCTCCGCGCTGAAGACGCAGGCCTGCAGGCCCTCGGCCTCCGCGCTGTGCAGGTCCTCGAAGTCGGCGGACGGCTCCGCCTCGGGTTTGGACATGGGCGGGGCCAGAAGGAACGCCGGTGCAGCAGCCACAGAGGGCCTCCTCGTCGATTGCGGCTCGTGTACGGATCCGCCTTTCGGCGGGGTTCCCCGCAGCCCCTACCCAGCGGACGCGAAGGCAGGCACCCCAATTCCGTACAACGTGCTCCTGCTCACATGGTGTTCCCGTTCCCACGCCTCACATGCGGACAAACCTGTCACAACGGTCACTGCCGTTGACACGCCCGGAGCACAATGGTGGGCTCCGGGCGTGTCACCGCATGATCGGGACGGTTCTGTCTCCTCGGGAGGGGCCTTGCAACTACGGCGTGGGAAGGGTGCGATCGCTCTCGCGTTCGCGGTCGTCGCCGGAACTCTGGGCGCCGCGCCCGTCTCCGTGGCGGCGCCGTCCGTTCCCGGGACGACCGCGTCCCCCGTTCCCGACCGGGCCGAGACGGACCTGGCCGTCTGGCCCCGTCCCCAGTCCCTGCGGGCCAACGGCGCCCCGGTCGCGGTGACCGACGAGGTCGCGCTGACGGCCGACGCGTCGGCCGATCCGCACGCCGTCGACGCCCTGCGGGCGCTGCTGCGGGAGGCCGGCGCGCGCCGGTTCACCGCCCCCGGCGACAAGGCGCCCGAGGGGGCGCTCGTGGTGCGGATGGGCGCGGACCGGCCGGCGGACTCCCGCCGACAGGACCTCCACTCCCTTCCCTCCGGCGGCTACACGCTGACCGTCGGCAAGGAGGCGGTCGCCCTCACCGGGGCGGGCGAGGACGGCCTGTTCCACGCCGTCCAGACACTGCGTCAGCTCCTGCGCCCCGACAGCACCTTCACCGCCGCCGTCGTACGCGACTGGCCCGGCACCACCGTGCGCGGGATCACCGAGGGCTTCTACGGCACCCCGTGGACGCACCGGCAGCGGCTGGACCAGCTGGACTTCATGGGCCGCACCAAGCAGAACCGGTACCTGTACGCGCCCGGCGACGACCTCCACCGGCAGGCCCGCTGGCGCGAGACGTACCCGGACCGGCAGCGCGCCCAGTTCCGGGAGCTGGCGGAGCGGGCCCGGAGCAACCACGTCACGCTCGGCTGGGCGGTGGCGCCGGGCCAGGCGATGTGCTTCGCCTCGGGCGAAGACCTGCGGGCGCTGACCCGCAAGCTGGACGCGATGTGGGCGCTGGGCTTCCGCGCCTTCCAGCTGCAGTTCCAGGACGTCAGCTACAGCGAGTGGCACTGCGGCGCGGACGCGGACCTCTTCGGCTCCGGCCCCGACGCCGCCGCGCGCGCCCAGGCGTACGTGGCGAACGCGGTGGGCCGCCACCTGGCGGACCGTCACCCCGGCTCCGCCGCCCTGTCGTTGATGCCGACCGAGTACTACGAGGAGGGGTCGACCGAGTACCGGCGGGCCCTCTCGGACTCCCTGGACTCCGGGGTGGAGGTGGCGTGGACCGGGGTCGGGGTGGTGCCGAGCACCATCACCGGCGGCGACCTGGCCGAGGCGCGGAGGGTGTTCGCGCGCCCGCTGGTGACCATGGACAACTACCCGGTCAACGACTTCGCCCCCGGCCGGATCTTCCTCGGCCCCTACCAGGGCCGCGAACCCGCCGTGGCCGCCGGCTCGGCCGCCCTCCTCTCGAACGCGATGGAGCAGCCCGAGGCGTCCCGCATCCCCCTGTTCACGGCCGCCGACTTCGCGTGGAACCCGCGCGACTACCGCCCCCAGGAGTCCTGGCGGGCCGCGATCAAGGAACTCGCGGGCGGCGAACCCGAGTTGGAAGAGGCGCTGTCCGCGCTGGCGGGCAACGACGCGTCCTCGGTCCTCGGCGCCGAGGAGTCGGCGTATCTGCGGCCGCTGCTGAAGGAGTTCTGGCGGACCCGCGCGAACGCCGGCGGCGACGACGGCCGCGCGGCCGAGAAGCGGCTGCGCACGGCCTTCACGGTGCTGCGCGAACTGCCCGAAACCCTGGCCGGCAACCCGCGCACCGCCTCCCTCGCCGCCGAGGTCGCCCCCTGGACCGGGCAGCTGGCCCGGTACGGCGAGGCCGGCGTCACCGCGCTGGACATGCTGCGCGCGCAGGAGTCCGACGACGCGGGCGCCGCCTGGACCGCGTACCGGGAGCTGGCCGAGCGGCGGGCGGGGCTGAAGCCGGCCCGGGTGACGGTCGGCAAGGGCGTCCTGGACCCGTTCCTGGACCGGGCGCGGAACGCGTACGGGGCCTGGGCGGGCATCGGCCGCGAGGCGACCGCCGGGTCCGGCGGCCGGACGGACGACGGCGTGCTCCAGCTGCCGCGGGTCCGGGACCTGAGTACGGTGACGGTACTGGCCGAGCCCGGCACCACGGGGACCGTCGAGATCCACGCCCCGGGCGCGGGCTGGCGCCGCCTGGGCACGCTGGCCGCGTCCGGCGCCACCGAGCTGCGGGTGGACGGACCGGCCGGCGCCGTCCGCGTCACCGGCGCGGACGCCTCCCGGGTACGGCACGTCGTGCCGTGGTTCACGGACGAGCCCGCCGCCTCACTGAAGCTGCCGGACCTCGCGGACGGAACCCTGGACACCGACATCGGCGGCACCCGCCGGCTGACGGCCACGCTGGGCTCGCTGCTGCCGGAGGAGGTGCGCGGCAGGGTGACGGTCGAGGCGCCGAAGGGCGTGAAGGTGGGCGTTCCGAAGGGCACCCTGACCGTCCCGCGCGGCACGCCCGTGGAGGTGCCGGTCGAGGTGACGGTGGAGCCGGGGACGCCGACCCGGTCGTACGAGGTGCGGCTCGGCTTCGGCGGGGCGACCCGGACCCTGACGGTCAACGCCGTCCCGCGCACCGCAGGGCCCGACCTGGCCCGCACCGGCACGGCGACCTCCTCGGCCGACGAGACGCCCGACTTCCCCGCCTCGGCGGCGAACGACGGGGACCCCGGGACACGTTGGTCGTCCCCGGTCGAGGACGACTCCTGGTGGCAGGTCGAGCTGGAGAGCCCGGTGCGGCTGGGCCGGGTCGACCTGCACTGGCAGGACGCCCACCCGTCGGCGTACCGCGTCGAGGTCTCGGCCGACGGCCACAGCTGGCGCACGGCGGCTTCGGTGACGGACAGCGCCGGCGGCCGGGAGACGGTCCGCATGGACGAACCCGACGTCCGCCACGTCCGCGTCCAGGGCGAGACCCGCGCGACGCGGTACGGCTACTCGCTGTGGTCGGCGGAGGCGTACGCGGTCGCGGACTGACGGGCGGGGGCGGGGCGCCGGAGCACCGCATCACCGAGGCACCGGGAATCTCTTCGGCGACCACTATTCACTCAGTACATGTACTCAGTGCATAATGATGCTCATGAGCACCCGTCACGTCCTGCTGGGCCTGCTCGCCTCGGGGCCGAGCCACGGCTACGACCTCAAGCGACGCCACGACGAACGTTTTCCCGAGGCACGCCCGCTGGCCTACGGGCAGGTCTACACGACCCTGCAACGTCTGGTCCGCGACGGCCTCGCCGAGGTCGACGGCACCGGGTCCGACGGCGGCCCGGAGCGGACCGCGTACCGCGCGACGGACGAGGGGACGCGTGAACTGGCCCGCTGGGCCGGGGAGATCGCCCCGCCCGCGCCCTTCGTGACGAACGAGATCTTCGCCAAGGTCGTGGTGTCGATCCTGTCCGGCGGAGACCCGGCCGCGTACCTGCGCGCCCAACGCGCCGCCCACATGGCGCGGATGCGGGAGCTCACCGCGGTGAAGTCCGCGGCCGGGGCCGGTCCGGCCACCGTGCTCTCGGCGGACTACGCCCTCAACCACCTGGACGCCGACCTCCGCTGGATGACCACCACGGCGGCCCGGCTCACCACCCTGACCGCGGAGGTCGACGCAGCATGAACAACCCGAGCGGCACCACGGGCGACGGCGCCGCCCACGACAGGGACACCGCGCAACCGCTCCTCGCGGCCCGCGGCCTCGTCAAGGCGCACGGAAAGACGCTCGCCCTGCGCGGCGCCTCCGTCGAACTGCGCGCCGGGGAGATCCTCGCGGTGACCGGCGCCAGCGGCAGCGGCAAGTCGACGCTGCTGCACTGCCTGGCCGGGATCGTCCGCCCCGACGCCGGCTCGGTGACGTACGACGGACAGCGGCTGGAGGAACTGCCGGAGAAGCGGCTGAGCGAGCTGCGCCGCACCGACTTCGGGGTGGTGTTCCAGTTCGGGCAGCTCGTTCCGGAGCTGACCGCGCTCGACAACGTGGCGCTGCCGCTGATGCTGGCGGGGTCCGGGCGGGCCGAGGCGCGGGAGCGGGCCGGGGAGTGGCTGGAGCGGTTCGGGGTGCGCGGGCAGGGTGAGTCGCGGCCGGGTGAGATGAGCGGCGGGCAGGCGCAGCGGGCCGCGCTGGCGCGGGCCCTGGTCACCGGCCCGAGGGTGGTCTTCGCGGACGAACCGACCGGCGCCCTGGACTCGCTGGCGGGCGAGCAGGTGATGACGGCCCTGACGCACACGGCCCGGGAGGCCGGCACGGCCGTACTGCTGATCACGCACGACGCCCAGGTGGCGGCGTACGCCGACCGCGAGGCGCAGTTGCGCGACGGGACGCTCGCACCGCTGGAGGTGACCGCGTGAACGCCGCCCGCTCCTCGCATCCGCGCTTCTCGCACACCCTGCGGTCCGATCTGCGGCTGGCCTGGCTGCTCACCCACGGTTCGGACCGGCGGGAGTGGTGGCGGATCACACTCACCGCGACCGGCGCGGCGCTCGCGACCGGGTTCGCGCTCGCGGCCGGTGTCCTGCTGTCGCTGGGCGGCCGCAGCACCGGCACGTCCGTCGCCGAGGGGCTGGCCGACGAGCCGGGGACGCGCGCCGGGGTGATCCTCGGTCTGCTGCTCCTGCTGGTCCCGGTGCTCGGGTTCCTCGGGCAGTGCGCCCGCGTCGGCGCCGTGCACCGGGACCGGCGGCTGGCCGGACTGCGGCTGGCCGGAGCGACGCCCTGGCAGGTGCGGCGGATCGCCGCACTGGAGACGGGTCTCGCCTGCCTGCTCGGCTCGGCGGTCGCGACCGTCTTCTCGGTACTGCTCCTGCTGAGCCTGGAGGCGCGGCCGGACACCCTCGCCTGGGTGGCAGTCGTCCTGGTCGCCGTGACCGTGCCGGTGCTGGGCGCGGCGTCGGGCGCGCTGGCGCTGCGCCGGGTGGTGGCCTCGCCGCTCGGCCGGGTACGCCGGGTGACGGAGATCCGTTCGGCACGCGGACCCGGCCGGCTGTTCCTGGGGGGAGCGGCGCTGGTGGTGGCGGTGGGCGTGGTGTCCGCGCTGGCGGGCCGCACCTCGGCCGGCGGGGCGGACCGGGGGTTCCTGGTGACGGTGTTCGCCGCGCTGCTCGCGGTCGGCGCGGGCGCGGTGTGGCTGGCCGGGGCCTCCTCCCGGCTGATCGGGCGGGTGCTCGCGGGCCGGGCCCGGTCGGCGGCGGTACTGATCGCGGCGGAGCGGCTGCGCGCCGACCCGTGGGCGGCGGCCCGTACGCATGCGGCGATGCTGCTGGTGACGGTCGTCGGCACCGGCTTCATGGGCG
>NZ_JBHXQZ010000136.1:0-16245 GCF_042717095.1 Streptomyces sp. NPDC058632
GGGCCGTGTTCCGGTGGCGCAAGGCTCAACTCCGCCCACACGGTTTTCCGCGGGAACCTCCCCTCCACCACCCCCCCAGCGGTCGGCCAGCGCCTCCACGAGCAGCAGCCCACGGCCCGACTCGTCCCCCGCGGCGGGCTCCTGCCGCGCGGGCAGCCGGTCGGCCCGCGTGTCGGTGACCTCGATGCGGAGCGTGGAGCCGACGACGTACAGCGTGAGGCGGAAGCTGCGGCCGGGCAGCCGGCCGTGCGTGGCGGCGTTGGCCGCCAGCTCCGCCACCACATGGCTCGCCGCCTCGTGGGGCAGGCCCCAGCTCCGGAGCGCGTCCACCGCGAGCAGACGGCCCAGCCGGGCCCCGCGCGGGGTGGACGACAACAGCATGGTGGTGTGGCGGACTTCGTGGCCGGGTCGGGTGTCCGTCCCGGTGATCTCCCGAGTTTTCTGATTCACGTCACTCAGCGTGGCCGACCGGACGTACCGTGGAGAGTAATCGCGCTGCTGCGTACGGTGACCGTCCAGGGCTTGTCCGGCCCTGTCCGAAGTGTCGAAACGGCCCCCGCCGGCACCGCGTGACGGTACGGCGCGACACAGCGGAGGAGCACGACATGTCGGTGGACGGCGAGGCGGTACGGGTCACGACCGAGGCGGACCGGACGGACGAACCGGGGTGGGAGGTCGACCCCGACGACGACTGGGCGCTCGCGGCAGTCGCCACCGTGGGTCGGCAGTTGAGGCTCCGCCGGGAGGCGGCGGGCATGCGGGTCGGCGAGTTCGCGGTGGCGGTGGGTTACGGCGCCGATCTGGTCTACAAGATCGAGAGCGGCAAGCGCATCCCCCCGGCCCGAGTACCTGGACACGGCGGACGAGGTGTTCAACGCCGGTGGCCTCATCGCGGCGATGAAGGAGGACGTGAAGAAGGTCCGGTATCCGAAGAAGGTGCGGGATCTGGCGCAGATGGAGGGGCGGGCGGTGGAGCTTCAGCTCTACGACCCCTTGAACATCCATGGGCTGTTGCAGACACCCGATTACGCCCGAGGGCTGCTTCTCATGCGGCGCCCCGCCTACTCTGCGGAAGAAGTCGAGCGGTTCATCTCCGCGCGCGTGGCCCGCAAGAGCATCTTCGAGCGGGACCCTGCTCCTGAACTCAGCTTCGTTCTTGAGGAGTGGGCGCTCCGGCGTCCCTTGGGTGGACAGGCCAGGCTCCGTCATCAGTTGGAGCACCTGCTGGAAGTCGGGCAGTTGCGTAACGTCGAACTGCAAGTGATGCCGATGGATCGTGAGGAGCATGCCGGATTGGCTGGTGGCATCGAGGTGCTGAAGTTCGAAGACGGCTCAATGGTGGGGCGCTCAATGGCTGTTGCCAACGGCCGACAGGTTTCCGAACCCAGACAGCTCCGTATCCTGGAACTCCGGTATGGCATCATCCGGGCGCAGGCCCCCACGCCTCGTGAGTCAGCCGCGGTCATCGAGCAACTGCTGGGGGAGACATGATCCGCAAGCCCTCGTCCGGGGACACCCCGGGCCTGGCGTGGTTCAAGAGCAGCTACAGCAGCAGCAGTGAGGGCGACTCATGCGTAGAGATCGCCATCCAGCCCGGCACCCTCCACGTCCGTGACTCCAAGGACGTGGAGGGCGGCCGACTGACCTTCTCCCCCGCCGCGTGGGCCGACTTCGTGCCGTACGCGGTCGAGGGCTGACGGGCCGTTTCTACTCGACCTCGGCCTCCGGTACGTCCACCTCACTGCCCAGGGAACGGGCGATGGCGGTGAACTCGTTGAGGGCGGACTGGAGGTCGCGGACGATCACCTCGGGCGGCAGCCCGCTGTCGGCGTCGTCGAGGGCGGGGTCCTTCATCCACGTGATGTCGAGGTTGACCTTGTCGCGGGCAACCAGGTCCTCGTAGCCGAACTTCTTGAACGGCCCGTTCTCACCCTCTGACTCCACGCGGGCAGAACTGGGCTCACCGGGCCGGCAGGCCGCCACGAAGTCGTCCAGGTGGGTGCGGGTGAGCGGGCGCTGCCTGAGCGTGAAGTGCCGGCCGGTGCGGAAGTCGTAGACCCACGTCTCGGCGGTGTGCGGCTTGCCGTCGGCGCGCGGGGCCGTCTTGTCGAAGAACAGGACATCGGCCTTGACGCCGCCCGCGTGGAAGATGCCGGTGGGCAGCCGCAGGATGGTGTGCAGGTCGAACTCGTCGAGCAGCTTGCGACGGATCTTCTCGCCCGCGCCGCCCCCGAAGAGGACGTTGTCCGGCAGGACGACCGCGGCGCGTTCGCCAACCGCCTTGAGGGACATGATGTGTTGTGGGAAGTTGAGTTGCTTGTTGGTGGTCGTGGAGGTGAAGTCGTCGCGGTCGTACTCGGTGTCCTGCTTCTCGGCCCCGCCCGTCCTGACCGATCACGGTGATCGCGGACTTGCGGCCGAACGGCGGGTTCGCGAGGACCGGCGTCGTACACCGGCAGGACCTTCGGCCTCGGCGTCGAACAGTTCGGAGCAGCCTCAGGAGGGGCCGTCCCTGTCCACAGCGCTGCCCGCAGCATGGTAGGCGCCGCCTTCCTCACCCTCGGCTGCGCCCTCATCCGCCGGCGACGCCTGGAAACCTCATTCTGTTGAGATTCCTGGGTGAGGGACGGGTCCGAGCGGGGTCTTTGTGCCACCGGGGCGTGATGTGTCACGGCTGAAACCGCCGCTGCTCGATGACGCTCGCGCCGCCGCGTGGAGAGCATCACCGCTGGGAGGCGCCCGTCGCGAAAGGCTTGACCTCAAGTGAAGTAGAGGTCGCAGAGTGGGGGTTCTTCTGCAGATCTACCGGAAGGAACGGTCATGCGCGCCGTCGTGCTGCACGAGTTCGGACCCGCTGAGAACCTCCGTTACGAGACCGTGCCCGATCCCGTACCGGGGCCGGGCGAGGTCCGCGTCTCGGTGAGGGCCGCGGGAGTCCACCAGATCGAGACGGCGATGCGCGAAGGGCTGGAGATCGGTCCGCCGCTTCCCGGACTTCCGGCGATCCTCGGGGGAGAGGTGGCCGGCGTCGTCGAGTCGGTCGGGCCGGATGTGGACGAGGCCTGGACCGGCACCAAGGTGGTGACCGCACACGGCAGGCCGGGGGGCTACGCCGAGCTCGCCGTCGCCGGCGTTTCGTCCCTGCACCGGATTCCGGCCGGACTGGGGTACGAGGCCGCCGCCACCATGGTCGTCACCGGCACGACCACCATCGGCCTGCTCGACATCGCGGAACTCACCTCCGGCGACGTGGTCCTGGTCACCTCCGCGGCCGGCGGCATCGGCCGGCTGGTCGTCCAGTTCGCCCACCGCCTCGGCGCCACGGTCATCGGCGCGGCGGGCGGACCGGCCAAGACGGCGGCCGTGCGGGAGCTGGGAGCGGACATCGCCGTCGACTACAACCTGCCGGACTGGGCGGGCACCGTCCGCGACGCCTTGGGCGGGCGCGGCGTCACGGCCGTTCTGGACGGTGTCGAGGGCGACAAGGGACGGGCCGCCTTCGGGCTGCTGGCCGAGGGAGGGCGCTACATCACCATCGGCGCGGCCTCGCGGGAGGAGTTCCGCCCCGACGAGGCGGAACTGAAGGAGCGCGGCGTGCACTTCACCGACGCACTGGCCCTGCTGCTGGAGGGCCAGGACGCGCCCGCCGACGAGGCCCGCGCGCTCACGGCGGCCGCCGAGGGGAGTCTGGTGCCCGCCTTCCAGACCTTCCCCCTGTCGCAGGCCGCCGCGGCGCACGCCGCCCTGCGGACGCGGGCGACGACAGGCAAGGTCGTCCTCGTCCCCGACGCCCACTGGTGAGAGACGGCCGGCGTCGGTCCAGCCGAAACAGTGGTCTCACGAAAACACCGGGCAACGTCGCCCGCCGGCCATGTCGTCAGGACCTGCTAACGGCGGTTCCACCACCCGCACACGGGCGGCCCCTCGCCGCTCCCGGCCGTTCACGCCCCCCCCCACCTGCCCGGCGAGCCCTTCAGAGGTCCTGGACCCGCCGGAACGGCTGGTCGGCCTCCAGCTCGAACGCGAGCTCCAGCAGCGTCCGTTCGGCGCCGGGGCGGCCGGAGAACATGACGCCGACGGGGAGGCCGTCCGGCGTCGTGCTCGTGGCCGGGACCGAGATCGACGGCGTTCCGACGACGTTGTTGACCGGGGTGAACGCCACGTACGCGACGATGCGGTCGATCAGGGTCGCGTAGGGGACGCTCGGGGCGAGGTGGCCGAGCGGGGGCGTGGTGTGGGCGAGGACCGGGGAGAGGACGAGGTCGAGTCCGCGGAACGCCGCCGCGTACGGCTCCCGCGTGCGCTTCAGCCGCCGCACCACGCCCGGCGTGCGCTGCCAGTTCCGCACGTACGTCTCGCGCAGGCCCCGGCTGAGGCCGTCCATGCGGCGCCGGTCGAAGTCCGGGCCGAGCGTCCTGCCCGTGACGCCGATCAGGAACGACAGCAGGCCCCAGTACGTGAGGAAGTCCTCCGTGAAGCGCGGGTCGATCGACAACTCCACCGGCTGCACGGTGTGGCCGAGCCGCTCCAGCCGCTGCGCCGTCTCCGTGGCGGCCGTCCGGGTGGCGGCGTCGGAGGGGACGCCGCTCGGCGAGTCCACCACGAGGCCGATGCGCAGCCGACGCTCCGAGGGACCCTCGACCAGCCCCACGGGCGGCAGTTTCGGGTTGCGCCAGTGCTGCTCGGCGGCGGCGAGGAACGCGGCGCTGTCCCGTACCGAGCGGCTCACCACGCCGTCGGTGACGACGTCGATCGGCAGTTGGCGGCCCTGCGCGTTCGGGACCGTCCGGCCCCGGGTGGGCTTCAGCCCGACGAGTCCGCAGCAGGCGGCGGGAATCCGGATCGAGCCGCCGCCGTCGTTGGCGTGCGCGATCGGCACCGCCCCGGCGGCGACCAGTGCCGCGCTGCCGCCGGACGAACCGCCCGCCGAGTGGCCCGTGTGCCACGGGTTGCGCACCGGCTCGGCGTCCTCGTACTCCGTGGTCGGGCTGAACCCGAACTCGGGCAGCCGGGTCTTGCCGAGCACCGTGACGCCGGTGCTGACGAACTGCCGGGCGAACGGGGCGTGCCGGCGCGCGTCCTTCGGCGCGAACGCGGCGCTGCCGTGTCCGGTGGGCAGCCCCCGGTAGTCGGTGTTGTCCTTGACGAAGGCCGGCACCCCGGTGAGGGCACCGGCCGGCCCGGAGCCGTGGTCCGGGGCGTCGATGTGCACCTGGACGGCGTGGAGCCGGGCGTCCACGGCCCTGACCCGTGCCGCCGCGTCGCGGGCGGCCTCGGCCGAGCTCACCTCTCTCCGCCGGATCGCCTCGGCGAGGCCGACGGCGTCGTGGTCGCCGAGGGCGTCGTCCCGGAAGGCGTGGACCCTGGTCTGTTCCTCGGAAGTCGTCATCGCCGGCTCCGCCCCTGAACGCGTGGATGCTGGCCCGCCATCATTCCTTACCGACGGGTAACAGGCGAGGGGCCGGCACGTACGATTCGCTCCGCCGCCGTCCGCGACGCGCCACCACGGGTGAGACGCGCGATGCCGAACCACAACAGCACGGCGGTGGCGAGCAGCACCAGGGCGGCGCAGTTCACCACGGTCGGGTTGACCGTCCCGGCACCGGGTCGTACTCCGCGTTGCACCTGTTGTGCAGCGGGAACAGCCTCTGGAACTCCTCGACATGGGCCGGACGGCAGGCACTGTCGTACGTCTGGTGATGGGCGTACGCGCATGCCTCGCCGACGTCGAGCCCGCCGCCGAGTGCTCCTCGAACCCAGTCCGCGAAGCCGACGAACAGCGCGAGGGACCACAGCCGCGCCCACCACGGCGGGCGCTGCCACGATCCGTCGCGCAGGCCGACGGGGATGCGGTAGAGGTTCCGGAGACTCCACAGCAGCCACACCACGAGGAGCCCGGTGACAGCGAGCAGCCCGGCTTCCCTCACGCGCCCGTCCTGGGATCCGTCCGGGCCTGCCTGGTGCGCCGACAGCCCGGCAGGGGCCCGGAGTCGGGCCGGGCGCGGCCGGCCGCGTCAGAAGTTTATGCTGCCGATCATCCCCGCGATGTTGGTCGTCAGCTCGCTGATCGTGGGCGCGATCGTCGACGACGCCATGTAGAAGCCGAGGAGCATGCAGACGACCGCATGCCCCGCCTTGAGGCCCGACTTCTTGATCAGCAGGAAGACGATGATCGCCAGCAGCACTACCGCCGAAATCGAGAGTGCCACGGCGGCTCACCTCCAAGGATCCCAGGACGACAGGGGGGTAGGAATATGGGGGCAGATAAATCCGTACAGCAGCCAGCAGGTTCATACCCACTATGCGCCAACGATCATAACTATCCGTACGTGCGCATCGGTCGGCGCACGGCCGCACAAGGGGGCGCATGGCCAATATGGTCATGGCATGACCAAAGACGCTGACTCCTTCCCCCGACGGCACGCCCGCACCCAGCGCTTCACGCTCGGCGCGCCGCGTTCGTTCACCGTGGCACCCGACGGTTCCCGGGTGGTGTTCCTGCGCTCGGGTTCCGGTACGGACCGGACGAATTCGCTGTGGGTGCTCGACCCCCGGGACGGCGGGGAACGCATGGCGGCCGACCCGCACGCCCTGCTGGGCGGCGCCGCGGAGAGCCTGTCGGCCCAGGAGCGGGCGCGGCGCGAACGCAGCCGCGAGGGGGGCGCCGGCATCGTCGGCTACGCCACCGACGCGCAGGTCGAGTTGGCCTCTTTCTCCTTGTCAGGACGGCTTTTCGCAGCCGAGCTGCGGGCCGGGACGGCGCGTGAACTGCCCACTCCCACACCGGTGATCGACCCCCGGCCGTCGCCCGACGGGCGTCACGTCGCGTACGTCGCGCAGGGCGCGCTGCGGGTCGTGGGCGCCGAGGGGACGGACGACCGCGCGCTGGCCGCCCCCGAGACGGAGAACGTCACCTACGGTCTGGCGGAGTTCGTCGCGGCCGAGGAGATGGGGCGTTCGCGGGGCTTCTGGTGGGCGCCCGGCTCGGACCGGCTGCTGGTGGCGCGCGCGGACGACACGCCGGTGAGGCGGTGGTGGATCTCCGATCCGGCACACCCGGGACGGGAGCCCCAGCGGGTGGCGTACCCGGCGGCGGGCACCGCGAACGCGGAGGTGCGGCTGTTCGTGATCGGACTGGACGGGGCGCGTACGGAGGTCGTGTGGGACCGGGCGCGGTACCCGTACCTGGCGCATGTGCACTGGTCAGCGGCGGGTGCGCCCCTGCTGCTCGTACAGGCGCGCGACCAGCGCAGTCAGCTGTTCCTGGCGGTGGACCCGGACACCGGGGCGACCCGGATGGTGCACGCCGACGAAGATCCAATTTGGCTGGATCTTTTCGCGGGGGTGCCGTGCTGGAGTCCTTCGGGACAGCTGGTCCGGATCACGGACGAGGGGGGTGCACGACGACTCGCCGTCGGCGAACGCCCACTGACCGGACCGCAGTTGCACATCCGCGCGGTACTGGACGTGTCGGACGACGACGTGCTGGTGTCGGCGTCGGCGGGAGCGGAGCCGGGTCCGAGGCCGGGGGCGGCGGACGGCGGACCGGAGATCGGCGAGGTGCACGTCTACCGGGTGAACGAACTGGGCGTGGAGCGCGTCTCCCGGGAGCCGGGCGTGCACTCCGCGGTACGCGCCGGGGGCGTGACCGTACTCGTGTCCGCGACACCGGACCGGCCGGGGACGCGGGCGCGGGTTCTGCGTGACGGGAAAACGACGGCGACTGTCCGCTCGTACGCCGAAGACCCCGGTATGTCCCCCCGGGTGACGCTCACCCAGGGGGGCGCACGCAAAATTCCGTGCGCCGTGCTTATGCCAACGGACTACCACGGCGACACTCCCCTCCCCGTCCTCATGGACCCCTACGGCGGCCCGCACGGCCAGCGCGTGGTGGCCGCGCGCAACCCCCATCTGACCTCGCAGTGGTTCGCCGACCAGGGCTTCGCGGTGATCGTCGCCGACGGCCGCGGCACCCCCGGCCACTCCCCCGCCTGGGAGAAGGCCGTCAAGGACGACATCGCCGCGATCACCCTCCAGGACCAGGTGGACGCGCTCCAGGCCCTCGCCTCCGACTTCCCGCTCGACCTGGACCGCGTCGCCATCCGGGGCTGGTCCTTCGGCGGTTACCTGGCCGCCCTCGCGGCGCTGCGCCGGCCGGACGTCTTCCACGCGGCCGTGGTGGGCGCCCCGGTCACCGACCTGCGCCTGTACGACACCCACTACCAGGAGCGCTACCTCGGTCACCCGGACGAGCAGCCTGAGGTCTACCGCCGCAACTCGGTGATCGACGACGCGGGTCTGGTCGACGCCGCCGCACCGCACCGCCCCATGATGATCATCCACGGGCTGGCGGACGACAACGTCGTGGTCGCCCACTCGCTGCGCCTGTCCTCGGCCCTCCTCGCGGCCGGCCGCCCCCACGAGGTGCTGCCCCTGTCCGGCGTCACGCACATGACTCCGCAGGAGGAAGTCGCCGAGAACCTGCTCCGCCTCCAACTGGACTTCCTCAGGCGCTCGCTGGGTCCGACGACGCACGGCTGACCACCACCACGGCCCGACCGCCGGCGGAACCCGACCGTCGACGTCCCCGGGCCGTGGGACCACGGAGCAGCGCCCCCTGCCGAGGAGGCCTTCCCGCCGTCGCAGCCGCGTCGAGGCCGCGAGGTCGCGTCCCGCGAGATGGTGTGAGCGGTCATGCGCTTCGCCCTCCGGTACCCGGCTCGCGAGGATCTCCCCGTTGGCGCGGCACACGAAGTGGCCCGGTCGGACGCCAGGAGTGCCCCAGCCGGCCGAAGTCCCCGGCGTGACCTGCGGGTCCCGGTCCGTCGACCGGCTGCGCCACCCGGCGGGCCGCCATCGGCCGCAACCGGGGAGGCGGTAGGGCACCACGTCCTCCGCCGCCCGGTTTCAGGGCGCTGAAAGCATTCTGAAACCGCGTTGAACGCGCCCTGCCGCAACCTCTGCGGCATGACGACAACGACATCGCACTCTTCCGCCATCGCGGCCAAGGGGCTGCGCAAGGCCTACGGGGACAGGACGGTCCTCGACGGCATCGACCTGGCGGTGCCGGCCGGGTCCGTGTTCGCGCTGCTCGGCCCGAACGGCGCCGGCAAGACCACCGCCGTGAAGATCCTCTCCACCCTCGTCACCGCAGACGCCGGCGAGCTGCGCGTCGGCGGCCACGACCTGGCCGCCGACCCGCAGGCCGTGCGTGCCGCGATCGGCGTCACCGGCCAGTTCTCCGCCGTCGACGGCCTGATCACCGGCGAGGAGAACATGCTCCTCATGGCGGATCTGCACCACCTCTCCCGCAGCGAGGGCCGCCGCATCGCAGCCGAACTCCTGGAGCGATTCGACCTGGTGGAGGCCGCGAAGAAGCCCGCCTCCACCTACTCCGGCGGCATGAAGCGCCGCCTCGACCTCGCCATGACCCTGGTCGGCGGCCCGCGCATCATCTTCCTCGACGAGCCGACCACCGGCCTCGACCCGCGCAGCCGCCACAACATGTGGCAGATCATCCGTGAGCTCGTCTCCGACGGCGTCACCGTCTTCCTCACCACCCAGTACCTGGAGGAGGCCGACGAGCTCGCCGACCGCATCGCGGTGCTGAACGACGGCAGGATCGCCGCCGAGGGCAGCGCCGACGAGCTGAAGCGGATCGTCCCCGGCGGACACGTCCGGCTGCGGTTCACCGACCCGGAGGCGTACCGGTCCGCCGCCGTCGCACTGCGCGAGGCCGCACGGGACGACGAGGCACTGTCCCTGCAGATCCCCAGCGGCGGCAGCCAGCGCGAGCTGCGCTCCATCCTCGACTGGCTGGACTCGGCCGGCATCGAGGCGGACGAGCTGACCGTCCACACCCCCGACCTCGACGACGTGTTCTTCGCCCTGACCGGCCCGGCCGGCGTCACCGACCAGTCCAAGGAGAACGTCCGATGAGTGCCCTCTCCCTCGCCGTCCGCGACTCGAACACGATGCTGCGCCGCAACCTGCTGCACGCGTGGCGCTACCCGTCCGCGACCCTGAACCTGCTGCTCACGCCGATCATGCTGCTGCTGCTCTTCGTCTATATCTTCGGCGACGTGATGAGCGCGGGCATCGGCGGCGGTGGCGCCGACCGCTCCGAGTACATCGCCTACATCGTCCCGGGCATTCTGATGATGACCATCGGCAGCACCGTGATCGGGGCCGCGGTGTACATCTCCATGGACATGAACGAGGGCCTCATCGCCCGCTTCCGCACGATGGCGGTCTACCGCGGCTCCGTGATCGTCGGACACGTCGCCGGCAGCGTGCTGCAGTGCATCGCCAGCGTGGTCCTCGTCGGTGCCGTCGGCGTGGCCATCGGCTTCCGGTCCACGGACGCCACGGCCCTGGAGTGGCTGGCGGCGTTCGGGCTGCTCACGCTGTTCGCCCTGGCGCTCACCTGGATCGCGGTCGGCATGGGCATGGCCAGCCCGAACCCCGAGGCGGCCAGCAACAGCGCGATGCCGCTGATCCTCCTCCCCCTCATCTCCAGCGCCTTCATCCCGGCCGACACGATGCCGGGCTGGTTCCGGCCCATCGCCGAGTACCAGCCCTTCACCCCGGCCATCGAGACCCTGCGGGGACTGCTGCTCGGCACCGGGATCGGCAACAACGGCTGGATCGCGATCGCCTGGTGCATCGGCCTGTCCGCCCTCGGCTACCGCTGGACGACGGCGCTGTTCAACCGCGACCCGAAGTAACCGCCATGACGGCGCGGGCCGCCTCCCGCAGCTCGTCCCGCTCCAGGGCGGCGTACTCCGACACCGCGTCGGCGTACGCCGCCCCGGCGGCGTTCCCGGCGGCCCCCACCGCCTTGCGGGCGCGGTCCGCCGACATCGTCGGCTGGTAGTCGCGCAGCACCCGCAGCCGTTCGGCCAGCGCCAGCATCCGTGCGGCCGAGGCGTCGCCGGAGGCGAGCCCCGCCATGCCGAGGGCGTGCAGCACCGTTCCGAACACAGGAAGCTCCATGGGCGAGCCGGCCGGACCGGAGAGCAGGGTCCGCAGCCCCTGCCGCAGCCGGTCGACCGGCTCCGCGACCAGCTCGAGACGGCCGGCATGCGCGTGCGCCGTCACCGCCACCGACTGGATCTTCAGCGCCCACCGGTCGAGGAAGGGATCGCCGCTGTACATCGGGCCGGCCTCGGTCACCCCCTCCACGGCGCTGCGCCACAAGCCGAGCCCGACCTCCGTCAGCCCACGGGCGAGGGCGATCTCGGCGCGGCTGCCGGGGTCGACGCTGCCGGGGTCGCCCTTCTGCTGGATGCCGACGTCCTCCGCCTGCCGCAGCCAGTACTCGGCCTCGTCGGGGTCGCCGCGCTGCAGGCAGGCGAGGACGAGGCCCCAGCGGACGCCGATGGTGTCGTGCTCGTCGCCGAGCCGCGGCAGCGCCCCGAGCGCCGCCTTGAGATGCCCGTACGCGGCCTCGCCCTGCTCCATCTGCAAGCACAGCTGGCTCAGCCGGGTGTGGCCCATGACCTGCAGGAACGGGTTGTCGACCGGCGCCAGTGCGGGGATGGCCCGGTGGGCCGAGGCGAGCGCGCGGTCGATGTCGTGCTCCGACTCCCAGACGTAGGTGGCGACGTACTCGGCGACGCCGGCGAGCAGCGGCTGCCCGCTGTCGCAGAGCTTCTGCAGCACGTCGTAGTCGGGAGGCAGCATCTCGGGGACCGCGCTCAGCACTGCCGCGACGGCGCGCAGCAGTGTGTCCGGCGGGGCCGGGGGGAGCCGCCGGAGGGTGACGAGCTGGCGTACGACGTGCGGGCCGTAGCCCATGAACAGGCTCACCGTGCACAACACCGCTGCGGCGCGGGCGACTTCGACGTATTCGGGCTCCGGGTGGTAATGCGACAGCGGCGGTCCGGTGTCCGCGGCGAGGGCGACGAGGCGAAGGTAGTTGGAGTCCGTGGACCACAGGGCGGCGAGGGCGGCGGTGAGGGCGGCGATGGTGGGGCCGTCCGTGCGGGCGAGGGCGTGCCGCAGGGCCGGCACGAGGTTGTCCTGCTCGGCCCTGATCCGCTCCCTGACGGCAACGGGGTATCCGCTGTCCGGGCGAAGCCGAGAGCCCGGGGAAGGCTGCGAGCCGAAGAGCCAGTCGTGGTGCGCGACCCCGAAGTCCCGCGCCCAGGCGAGGAACCGGCCGACGGCCTCCTCGTCCTCGCCCGCCTCCGCGCGCCGGGCCGCGCTGAACTCCCGTACGGTCTCCAGCATCCGGAACCGCACGCCGGCCGGGGTGTCGACGACGGTCAGCAGGGACTGGCCGGCCAGCTGCTCCAGCAGCGTCAGCGCGTCCTCGCCCAGCACCTGCTCCGCCGCTTCGCCCGAGAAGCCGCCGGGGAAGACGGACAGGGTGCGCAGCGCCGCCCTGGCGTCCTCCGCGAGCAGGTTCCAGCTCCACTCCACGACCGCGTGCAGCGTGCGATGGCGCTCCGGCGCGTCCCGCGCCCCGCCGCGAAGCAGCGCGAACCGGTCGCCGAGGCGGCGGGCGATCTCCTGCACCGAAAGGACCCGCACCCGCGCCGCGGCCAGCTCCGCGGCGAGCGGCAGCCCGTCGAGGTGGCGGCACAACTCGGCCACCGCGTCCGGCGGCAGCTCCACGCCGGGCCGGGCGGCCCGGGCCCGCTGCGTGAACAGCTCGATGGAGGTGTCGAGCACGAGCTCGGGCAGCGCGTACACCGCCTCCGAGGTGAGGCCGAGCGGGGCCCTGCTGGTGGCGAGCACCCGCAGGTCCTCCGAGGACGAGACCAGGGCCTGGACGAGGTCGGCGGCGCCCCGGACGACCTGTTCGCAGTTGTCGAGGACCAGCAGAGCGGGCCCGGAGCCGAGCGCGCCGAGGATGCCGGACACCAGGTCGGCCGGGGCGTGGCCGTTCATGGCGCCGGGCCGCCCCTCGCCCGCGCCGAGCGCGGAGGCCACCTCCGCGGCCACGTCCGCGTCCGCGGTGACGCCGGCGAGCGGCACGAAATACGCCACGCGCTGCTCGGCCCGGCGGCTGACGGCGTGGGCGAGCCGGGTCTTGCCGAGGCCACCGGGGCCGACGACGGTGACGGCGCGGAAGGCGCCCAGCAGCCGCTCCACCGCCGCGATGTCCTCGTCCCGTCCCAGCAGCGGGTTCGGCTCGTGCGGCACGCCGTGCCTGACCACGGGCGCCTCGCCGCGCAGCAGCTCCTGCTGTACGGCCTTGAGTCCGGTGCCCGGGTCCGTGCCGAGCGCCTCGCGCAGCTCACGGCGGTACGCCTCGTACCGCGTCAGCGCGGCGGACGGGCCCGCCGTCGCCGCCTCGCCGCGCAGCAGCTCGGCGAGCACCTCCTCGTCGCGTGGATGCTCCGCGGCGGCCACGGCCAGCGGCCCGGCCGCCTCCGCGTGCCGCCCGAGCCGGGCGAGCGCGAGGGCCTGCGCGCGCACGAGCGCGCCGCGGACGGGGGCGCGCTCGGTGCGCAGCGCGGCCACGGGGCCGTCGGTGCCGCCGGCCCCGTCAGGGGTGCCCTCCCACAGCGCGAGCCCGGCCTCGGCCGCGGCCAGCGATCCCGCGTGGTCCCCGGCCCTGGCCCGGTCCGCGCTCGCGGCGGCGTGCAGCAGCAGGGCGGAGCTGTCGACCTGCTCCTCGGCGAGGGCGAGCCGGTATCCGGTCGGCGTGCTCGCGAGGACGTCGGAGCCCAGCTGCGCCCGCGCCCTGGACACGAGGACCTGCACCGCCTTTCCCGGCCGCTCCGGTAACGCGTCCGGCCACAGCCCTGCCACGAGCCGCTCGGTGCTGCAGCCCGTGCGCAGGTCGCCCGCGAGCAGCGCGAGGAGGCCGCGGAGCCGGGGCGCGGTGACCTCCTGTCCGCGATAGGCGACACGCGGCAGCAGGGTCAGATCGGTGGTCACCCGTGCAGATTAGCCAAGGCGGCGACCGCCGTGACTCCCGCCGGGGCCTAACTCCCGCCGCGCGGACGTCCCTTGCGCGACGCGCGTCCACGGACGACCGTGGAATTCAGCCACCGGTGGCACGGATACCGCCCCCCGAAGCCTCGTCCGCATCCGCCGCTCCGGAGGCTGGATTCCGTTAACACGGAGGCAACTCCGGTGAATCGGTACCGATATACGGACACGCGAGGCTGCTGCGCGTACGGCCGTGCGGGTGCCGTGAACGGGCCGGGGCGCGCCATGTCGCCCCGGCCCGTTGCCCTGCCCGGCCGCCCCGGCTGCACAGCCGCCCCGGTTGTCCCGGCCGCCCGGAAAACCGGAGGAACGGTGGCGGCGCCGCTGTTACCGTGGACGACATGGCACGAGGTATCTGGTCGCAGAAGGTTCGACTCCGCCGCTGACGGCGGCGCCTTCTCCCTGTTGACACAGCGCTCGCCGTTCCGGTTCCTGCCGGGCGGCCGCCTTTCGCTGCCCCCGGCTCCCCCTGCGAGCTGCGGAGCATCCGTTGAACCTCACTCCTCCGACCACCCCTGCCGGCGTCGCCACCCCTGAAGTCATGTCCCTGCCCGCCACGGCGGGCGGCAGCGCGCACCTCCGTGCCGAGGGTGTCACCCTCGCCCGCGGGTCGCGGCATGTCCTGAACGACGTCACGGTCACCGTCTCCGCCCGGTCGCGGCTCGCCGTCGTCGGCGAGAACGGCCGGGGCAAGACGACCCTGCTGCACGTCCTGGCCGGGCTGCTCTCCCCCGACGAGGGCACCGTGCACCGGGCCGGCACCGTCGGCCTGGCCCGCCAGGAGCTGTCCGCGCGGGACGGCGAGACCGTCGGCACCCTGACCTCCGAGGCGCTGGCCCCGTCCCTCGCCGCCCTCCGCGCGCTGGACGGGGCGGCCCTCGCCATGGCGAGGGCGACGGCCCCGCCGCCGACGACCGCTACGCCGCCGCGCTCGACGCCGCCACCCGGCTCGACGCGTGGGACGCCCAGCGCCGCGTCGACGTCGCCCTCGATGCCCTCGGCGCCTGCACCGACCGCGGCCGTCCGCTGGCGGCGCTGTCGGTCGGGCAGCGCTACCGGGTCCGGCTGGCCTGCCTGCTCGGCGCGCTCCACGACATCCTGCTGCTCGACGAGCCGACCAACCACCTCGACGCGGGAGGCCTGGACTTCCTGACCCGCCGCCTGCGCGATCACTCCGGCGCCCTCGCCGTCGTCAGCCACGACCGGGCGCTGCTGCGGGACGTCGCGGACCGCTTCCTCGACCTCGGCCCGGCCCGCGACGGGAAGCCGCGCCCGTACGCCGGCGGCTACGACGCATGGCAGGACGCCCGGCGCCGTGAGCGCGAACGCTGGGAGCAGGAGTACGAGGAGCAGCAGGCCGAGCACCGGAGGCTGAAGGACGCCGTGTCCAGGGCGCGCGACCGGCTCTCCACGGGCCGGCGCCCGGACAAGGGCACCGGCAGGCACCAGCGGCAGTCCCGCGCGCCGGGCGTGGTGCAGGCCCTGAACCGGCAGCAGGACGCCCTGGACGCGCACCGCGTCGACGTGCCGGAGCCGCCGTCCGCGCTGCGCCGGCCGGACCCGGGGGTGCGGCCGGGCGCGCCCCTGCTGCGGGCGCACGGCGTCGCGGTCGACGGACGGCTGGCCGGTCTTGTCGACCTCACCCTCGACGGCGGTGACCGGCTGCTCGTCACCGGACCGAACGGTGCCGGGAAGTCCACGCTGCTCGCCGTACTGGCCGGCGCGCTCGAGCCCACGCGGGGGTACGTGCGGGCGGCGAAGGGGGCGCGGGTCGTCCGCGTCACCCAGGAGACCGCCGCGCAGGACCCCGCGCTCACCGCCCGCGAGGTGCACGCCCGCCATGTCGGACGGCTGGTGGCGCGCGGCGCGCTCCGCGACGCCGACGCCGTCCCGCTCGGGGCCCTCGGGCTGCTGGACTCCGAGGCGCTGCGCACGCCGGTCGGGCGGATGTCCCAGGGGCAGCAGCGGCGGCTCGACCTGGCGCCGGCGCCGGCCGGGCGGCCCGGACTGGTCCTGCTCGACGAGCCGACCAACCACCTGTCGTCGGCACTCGTCGACGAGCTGACCGACGCGCTCCGCGCCACGAGCGCCGCCGTCGTCGTCGCGACCCACGACCGGCAACTGCTGCGCGACCTCGCGAACTGGCCACGACTGGAGGTGACCGCACTCCAGCACCGGAAGGACGGGGAGGACTAGGACTGTCCGGCGGATCAAGTCGGAGGCAACCGACGACAACGCCGCGGGCAAGCGTGCCGGACCCCGCGTCTTCGGCATGATCCGCCGGACAGGCCCCAGGGA
>NZ_JBHXQZ010000137.1:0-15904 GCF_042717095.1 Streptomyces sp. NPDC058632
AGCTCAGCGAAATAAGGGACGCCCTCCGTCTCGGTGAACTCGGGTAGGCGGAGAGGCGCCACTCACCATCGAGATCACGATCTACGGCTGGAGTATTAGCGAGTATGGGAGCGGTCGGTCTCGCCCTTGAGGGTGGGGCGTCTGGCCGTTTTCCATGCGTCGGTGGGGGTTGGACGTGCGGTGCCTCATTGCCTTGACCGGGGGACGAAGTCGGTGCCTCCTCGGGAGGGCTGATGCTCTTGGGTCCGTTGGACGGCTGGGTGGCCGAGCTGCGGGGAGCGAGGGCCGGGGTCGGGAGTGCGGGGCGGCCTGGTGGGCTTGAGGCGGCATAACTATCCGCGCATGGAAGCCGTTATCTACCCTTGTCAAGTAGATCTGCAGGTGACATGCCTACCGAGGGGGCGCAGACACGTAGGGCACGTATATCGCCGAGCAGGAGTCCAAGGCGTCCGCCGTCGTCAACGGCGCCCCGCACGGCCTGCTGTGGACCCACATTCAGGAAGTCACCGACGCCCTCCTCGCCTTCCTGGCGAAGTAGAACCGGAAGCGGCCGGCCTCCACCGCCGGACCACCCCGTGCGCCCCTCGCCCCGGCCGGCGAGGGGCGCACGGCCCGGTTCGGGCCCACGGCCGCATCCAGGTCCGGCTCTTCGTCCGCCGTCGTGCCATGGCACTCCCCGTACGTGCGCCCGAGCTGCGCCAGCGCGATGAGAATCAGACCGAGCGGCATCCTGGTCAGGCCGACGAACTGTTGTTGGCGGACGGGCTCGGGGAACGTCCCCGACCGATGCCGGCGGAACACATCGGCGAACGGTTCCGGCTTCACTTTCGACCTGTCCGTCCCCCCCCCCCCGGGACGAACCGGCTAAGGGACAGGCCCGGTGGTTCATCGATCTGATCACGGCCGACGATCTCCGCGACCGGACAGGTCCCTAAGCATTCGTCCCGGTGAAGAACAGCATTATGCGGCTGTCCGCCTTGCCGATGACGTGCCCCTTCGGAAGCTCGCTGTCCGGGGTACCTGCCGGATGAATGATCAAGCGTGGTGCTGCGGTGCGGTCGGTGCTCCAAGCGGTGATGTGGGCGATCAAGTTGTGTGCCAGGGCCTTTGCATCAGGTCCGTAGGCGGCGGCGCCAAGTCGTGACGGTCGTTCGAGATCGGCGTTGTCGCGTTCGGCGATCAGGAACGCGATGGAGCTGCCGGATACGAGGGCGGGACTCCGACCAGGGATGGTGGGACGCCGTACACCCTCGTCCAGTGCCTTGTTGGTGACTTCGATTCGGCAGACGGCGCTGTCGGAGGCAGTGGCCCGCAGCCAGATGCCGTCGAAGGTTTCCTCGTTGCCGACCCGGGCCTGTGACCACAGTTCGGTGAGTGGGCCGGAGAAGACCTCGGCGAGTTCGTCGAGGTCGATGGGCTGGTCCTGGTCATGGTGCAGGCGGACGGCGCCGTCGGCCAGTTCGGTGGCGCGTTCGCCGTGCTGGCCGACGATGGGGACGAAGCCGCAGAGTTCCATGTCGTCGGAGACGAGGGTGTCGCCGTGGCGGGTCAGGGCGACGGAGCGGGTCTGGCCGCGCCAGCGGAGCGGGAGTACGAGGCGTCCCCCTTCCGCGAGTTGATGCCACCAACTGGCTGGGACGTCCCAGAGGCCGACGGTGGCGATGATCCGGGTGTAGGGGGCGTGCTCGGGTGCTCCCTTCAGGCCGTCGCGCTCCATGACCCTGACGTGTTCGTAGCCGGTGCGGTTGAGGGCCTGGCGTGCGTGCAGGGCGATGTCGGGGTCGATGTCAATGGTGGTGATCTGCCCCTCGGGGCCGACGAGTTCGGCGAGGAGGGCGGCGTTGTATCCGGTGCCGGCGCCGATCTCCAGGATGTGGTCGCCGGGCTGTGGGGCGAGCTGGTCGAGCATCATCGCGACGGTGGATGGCACGGAGGCGCAGGAGAGGGCGAGCGGGCCGTTGGGGTTGTTCTTGATGGTAACGGCCCGGTTGGTGTATGCGGTGGCCGGGTCGAGGCCCGGCAGATGGAGGTCGCGGCGGACGGTGCGCAGGGCCTGCTCGATCGGAGTTGGCAGGGGGCGCTTGGCGACGATCTCGTCCACGAGTCGGTTGCGCAGGTCGTCGAGGGCGGGAGTGCTGTTCACCTTGGCTCTTTCAGTCGAGGAGGAGGCAGGTTTCCCACCCCGTGGCAACGGGGTGGGCGGGGTTGAGGGCATGGAGTGCGAGGAGAATCCCGTCGGTACCGGTCAGGAGTCCGGAGGTGTCTGGCAGCGGGTGCATGGCGACGTGGGTGGCGAAGCGGGAGCGGAGGGATGGCAGAACGTGCCGCAGCGCACTGTCCTGCGCGGTGTCGGCGGCTGAGCGTTCTGCGGCGAGGCAGAGTCCGGCCCAGCCGTGGCAGACCGTGGCGTTGTCAACGCGGGCGAGTTGTTCGGGGTCGGCGGCACAGGTCGTGAGGGCGTCCTCGGCCAGGCGCCGGGTCGTCGTACGTGAGCATGCGATTGCGGCAAGTTGCAGGGCGCGGGCGATGCCGGGTGTGCCATAGCACCACGATGGTCTACCGGGGCGCTTCGGCGTGCGTGACCTGTTGATCCATTCGTCGAGGGTGACGGTCTCCGGCCAGGTGGGGCTGCCGTTGGTGAGGTAGTGCGCTCGCTGTTCCAGCAGGCGGCAGCCCTGCGTCAGGGCCTGGTGCTGGCCGGCCACGGTGTGCCCGGCGCGTGTGCTCAGGGCGAGGAGAGCGATGGGCCCGGCGACACCGTGTGCCATGCCGAAGTTTCCGTGCCCTGCCGGCCAGGCGGGGCCGGGCCGACCGCTCGGGCTGTCCGAGGTCCACCACCCTGGTAGTTCCTCGCCGTTGACCGTGACCGGTTGTTGCATGATCCGCACCACATAGTGCAGGACATTATTGAGCAGTTCCGCGTGCCTGCCTCGGCGCAGAAGCAGTGCACCCAGTCCGGTCAGGCCGGAGATCAGGTCGTACTCCCGCATGCGCGGTGGGCTGCCCGCGTCGATACGGCGGTTCGCGTCCGCGAGCCGTGTACGTACGAGTGCGGCGAGCAGGTTGTCGAGGTGGTCGAGTGCGGAGCGGTAGGCCGGGTGGCCGGCTACATGGAGGACGTAAGCCACGGCCGGTGCTCCGCGATAGAGGCTCGCGCCGGCGGGATGGGTGGCGGCCGGTTGCCCGGCCAGAGTTCTTGCGGTGGTGTGCATCGTGTCCCACTGTCCGCTGCCCTGGGCGAGAACCGCTTGATAAAGGGCTGTTCCGGCCAGACCTCTGCCCAGGTCGTGCACGAGGCCGTTCACCGGGTTGTCCCCTGCGTCAGGAGGGAGTGGCATGCCTGACGTGCAGCATGGCGGCAGGCTGCCTCGGCTTCCCGGTCCGGGCCCATGATCCGGTTGTGGTGCATGTGCAGCAGTGACTCCAGCACGGGGCCGACCTGCTCATGAGTGAGATGAGACCGGTACGTGGCGAGGGCGGAGCGACATCGCTCGTACGCGCCGGTCAGGCGGACAGTCACGTCAGGGACTTCCGTGAGTGCTCCGGTGCGGACACGGTGAAGCGTCTGGCGGGTGACAGCGACCAGGCCCGTGCCACGTGCAGGTGTGATGGCCAGCCAGCGGATGCCTTCCTCGTCGCCGAGGAGCCCACGTGCGGTGTCGATCATTCCGAGTGCGCACACCACCTGCCGGTCCAGGTCAGCCAGGTCGGTGAGCGCGTACCGGGCCGCGTTGCTGTCTGCGACGAATACAATCTCGGCGGCCTCCAGGGCAGGTCCCGTGCCGTAGCGGCCGAACTCTGGTCGGTAGCCGTCGAAGACGAGCCGGGAGACGAGCGCCTCGCTCTGCAGCCGCGCAGCCCAGCGGGCGACGGCCCGGGTGACAGTTGAGTGCTCCTCCGGGCCGTGGGCGGCAATGCGCAGCCGAAGGTGGTCCTCTTCCTGCCCGGTGCGGTAGCGCACGTACCAGCTTTCGGGTCCGCCCAGCGATTCGAGGAGATTGGGCAGGCGGCGGGTAAGGATCTGATCCATGACCGTTGGGTGGGTGAACAGCTTGGCCTGCGCCCATCGCTGTCGGTTGTCTCCAGGCATTGGCAGTATCCGGTTGGTCACGACCGGGGCCGTCGTCAGGTCGGGGTGAGGCAGGGGCGGCCGGGTGGAGGTGAGCGGCAGGGTGAATTCGTGGGCGTGGCCGATCCAGCCGAAGTCTCTTGGGTCGGGGGTTTCGAGCAGTTCGGCGTTGCCGTGGCGTCGGAGATGGCTGTGGAGAAGCCGTGCGTGCAGCGGCTCACCCACATCAAGGCGCAAGGTGCGGTCATCGTCGCGGAGTTCAAGCAGCTGCGGGCACTTCCACGTCCGTGCCCAGTCGGTCAATGCCGCCTGCCATGAGGGCTGGAAAGGACCGGCCGGGAGGTTGGCAGCGTCCAGGCGCCAGCGGGCCGGAGAGAGGATTGTCTTGTGGTAGCGGACTCGAGGCAGATGAGGCATTCCGGCTGCAAGGGGGCCCCAGTCGAATTGAGTCCAGGCGGTGGCGAAGCCGCGGTTGAGGAGCGCGATGAACTGGGCGATCGGCGGAGCCTGCTTCTCCAGCGAGAGTGGGTGCAGGATGACCGGCTCGACGACGCGGCGCCGCGAGAGGCTGACGAGGTGCATCCGCTTGCTGGTCGACAGCACCGCCAGGTCGTCGAGCGGGATCAGGTTGTCGGCGGGGACCCGGTGCTCGCCGACAGGGATCACGTACGGCAGCAGGGCGGGGGTGCGGGCCACGTTCTCGGCATGTGGATGGACCGGGGCGAAAGAGAGCTGGGCCAACAGCGCGCCGTCCACCAGGGTGGGCAGCAGCCGGTACACCTCGTCGAGGCCGCTGTCCGGGAGGGCGGTGGCGAACCGGCCGGTGAGGGTGCCGGTGCTCCAGGCGGGACGTACGGACACGGTGAAGTCACCGTGGTCCAGTGCCTGTGTCGACGACGCCTGTACCCGCACTGCCATCTCGACGTGTGGGGCGATGGCCGGGTCGTCACGGCTGGTACGGGCGCACACCTCATCGATGTCCGAGTCTGTGAACCGGATCTCCCGGGCGCCGGTGAGCGCGGCCTGCCACGCCTTGGCCATCAGCAGCTCATCGCGTGGAAGGGTCTTTGACGAGGGCTCGGGCCACACTGACATCGGGAAGCCGGCCGGCAGGCCCACCCCGGCGGCCAGATCGACCGCGTCCCGCAGCGGAACCAAGCTGCCGGCGCCGTACCGCTCCCAGAACAGACCGTGGTAAGCCGCCCACAAGGGCTTCTCCCCCACGTTCCGGGTCAGCCGGAGCAGTGCTTCCGCAGCGCGCTCGGCCTCCTCAAGTACTGGTGCCGGAACGCGGACCGTGGCGTCGAGCTGCAGGTCCACGCTGAGCCGCACCCGGCCTTGGTCCCTGATGCCGCTCATGCGTGTCTCAGCTGTATCGCGCAGTTCCTGCCGGGCGGCGAGGTCGTCTGCCATGTTGTGTTCGGCGAGCAGACGCCATATGTCTTCCAAGTGGTCTAGCAGATCGTGTGTTTCGGGCTTCAGACGGTCTGCGAGTGGACGCAGAACTCGTAGCAGGTGTCCCAAGGGATCGGGGTCCGTCAGGGGTGCCGACATGCCGCTGATCAGGAAGCCCGCGTCCAGCATGTCCGCGAGGAGCCGTGTGATCTGCTCGACCGTTCCGCCCAGCGCGATCAACTGATCGATGATCTCCAGGCACGGAGCAGGATGTGCGGCCAGCGCGAGGATGGTGGCGAGAGGCCGGGAGACGATGGTACTCGCAGTGCGTCCGCCGGACAGGGGCCGCACCAGGACGTCGCCGTGCCGCACCACCATGTCGTTGACCTGAAGGGGCAGGTGGGACAGAACGTCCGGTCGCCGTTGGAGGTCCCGGCGGACATGGTCGAGCCAGAGTGTGTCCGGACGAGCAGTGACGTGGTGGCCGATGCCCACTCGGCCTTCGGCCGGACCGCACTCCGCGGTGGTCACACCGGCGAACAGCCCGAACGGTGTGGGACGTCCGGCGGCACGTAAGAGGTACCGGGCGACCGCCGTAGTCGCCTTCCGTACCTGCTTCGGCCGGACAACGCCCCCTTCAAGGATGTGGTCGACGGCGCGAGCGAGGTGTGGGGACGCGCCCCGCACCGCAGCTGCGAAGGGCGGGAGGGCCCACACGTCAGCAAGCCAACGGCGGCAGTCGGCCGGATCGGCGGAGTCGGGCCACCGGGTGTGCTGGGCAGTGAGCGGAAGCACAGCGGCACGCAGCAGGAGCGCATTACCGCGTTGGAGCTGTCTGGTCTGCGTCATCGTGGTCCCCGTTCGGCCAGTTCGGTGCGGGCCGGAAGCGGGTCCGGCCCGCACCGGTTCGAGTGGGCTGGTCAGCTCGTGCAGGAGGAGGCGCAGGTGGACTCGCATCCGTCACTGGTGTCGCAGTCGTCGTTCTCCAGGGACGGCGAGTCCGTGATCGCGATGGTGAGCTCCCAGTCGTCTCCGGTGATCGGAGCCAGTCCAGTCGTCATGGTCGCCATTGCAGTACCTCCGAGAGGTGGTTGGGCCGCCCACGGGAAGCGTGGGCGAGGGAGCGCGGGACCCCCGCACTCGGCTGCCACGGACTTTTGTGCAGCTGAGTGCGCGGATACCGCGTTCGGGTGCGCTGAGGGCCTCTTACGCTTGACCTCTGCCCTGGCCGTGCAGCATTGGTTCCACAGGGGTGTCTGATGCTTCGAGGATGCGCACTGCGCGTACGCGACCGTCGGCTTCGGCGTGAACGGCGCCCAGTACTCGCCGGCGGCGAAGAGGATCGGCCCGTACAGCCGCCTCGACCAGGCCGCCCGGAACCGGCGGGGTTGTTGTGAGTGCAAGGTTGTGGCTCTCCTCCGTCCGCTGGTATTTGGTCGCCCAAACCTTCGAGGTCGGTCACCGAAAAATTCGGGCTCTCACCAAGCGTGTCCGAACCTCGGCAACGGCGGTATGACCAGCGGGTGTTACCGAGGCGGGAAGACACTCGTTCATGCCTTCGTACGAAACTTGATCGCGCCTACGATCGAATCGGAAGTTGGCCCGATGGACGCCACCACCCCCGGCCCTCTCGCTCCTGACCTCCTCGAACGCGAGGATCTCCGGCGAGCCCTGGCAGAGCACGACTTCGCAGCCGTCTTCACCCTGATCAAGAAGTATGGCGGCCTGTCCCAGAACCGCATCGCCTCCGCCTGCCACCTCACCCCGGGCAAGGTCTCCACGATCATCAGCGGCCAGCAGCAGGTCACCAGCTTCGAGGTCATCTGCCGCATCTCCGACGGGCTTCGGATCCCGGGCCGCCTTCTCGGGCTCGCCCCACGTGTCTGGGAAACCTGGCCGGCCCAGGAGGATCTCCGCTCGGGGCCGGAGGGTGAACGACTCAGCACCGATGAGGTCCCTTGGGGGTCCGATGTCACCGTGGACCTGGCTGCGAACCTGACGAGGAGTGATCTCGTGATGGACCGACGCGCGGCGGCCCGCGCCCTGGCTGGGGCCGCCGTCATCGGCGCTGCCCTGCTCGACCCCTTGGAGGGATGGATTCAGCCCACCGGCTCCGCTGTCCGGCCGCGCCGTCGGGGGCGGCTCGGGGCACGGGAGGCCGAGGAGCTGGAGTCCACCGCTCGCGCGTTCCGGGCCTGGGACCACAAGTACGGTGGTGGTCTGCGCCGCAAGGCCGTGCTGGGTCAGCTCAGTGAGGTCGCCGCCCACCTCGACGAACAGCAGTCACCCAAGGTCGAACAGCGTCTGTACAGGGTGATGGCCCAATTGGCAGGAACGGCAGCCACGATGGCCTGGGACACGGGACTCCAGCGCCGTGCCCAGAACTACTACCTTCTGGCCCTGCGCTCCTCCCACGCCGGTGACGACAAGGTCTTCGGTGCCAATGTCCTGGCGGGCATGGCCCGCCAGATGCTCTACCGCGACCGGCCCCAAGACGCCCTCGAGCTGATCCGTCTTGCCCAGGACGGTGCCCGGCACGTGACCGGCCCCAGAGTGCGGGCCATGCTCCACACCCGGGAGGCATGGGCGTACGCGGCCATGGGGCGCACCGCCGCCTTCCAACGAGCGACCGCCCAGGCAGCCGAATCCCTCACCAGCGCCGAACAGGACGAAGAGCCCTACTGGATCGCCTACTTCGACGAGGCCGAACTCGCCGGCACCATTGGAGGTCGGCTCCTCGACCTCGCCCGCCAGAATCCCCAACAGCACGCCGAAGCCGCTGCCACCGAAATCCGTCAGGCTCTGTCCCGGCGCGGTCCCGAGGCCAGCCGCAGCCATGCTCTGGACCGCATCGGACTGGCACAGTGTCACTTCCTGCTCGGTGACATCACCGGCGCAGTGGAAGAAACCCACCGCGCGGTGGAGGCCGCGCGTGCCACACGCTCCAGCCGTGTGCGCGCACAGCTCAGCGAGCTCTATCCGTACACCGTGGGCAACAACGCGGCCCGCCCCCTGCGCGAAGCCCGCGATACGATCCGCGGCCTGCTATCGACCTGAGAAGGAGAGCGACGACTGTGACGACCATCGCGGTGACCGGGCATATTCACCTGACCGAGGGCAGTGTGCCTCTGGTCCGCCTCGCCCTGGACGACCTGCTCGGGCAGTACGCCGGTGACGGCGATCTCGTCGGTGTCTCCTGTATCGCCAAGGGCTCCGACTCCCTCTTCGCCGAAGCCGTCCTCGCCGCCGGCGGGCGCCTCATCGTCGTCATCCCCTCCCGGGACTACCGGCGGAACAAGGTCAAGCCGGATGACGCCGCCCTCTTCGACCGCCTCGTCGAAGCCGCCGGGGAGGTCCTCGTCCTCCCGTACGAAACGGCCGCCCGGCAGGCGTACGAGGCCGCCAACGCCGTGCTCGTCGAACGCGCCGACCGGCTCGTCGCCGTATGGGACGGTGAACCGCCCACCGGCAGGGGCGGCGGTACCGCCGACACGGTTCTCGAAGCGCGGGCGGCGGGGCTCCCGGTGGACGTGGTGTGGCCGGACGGCGCCGCCCGCCTGGGCTGAGCGCTGTGGCGCTCCGGCTACGGTCACGGCGGTGACGGCCGCGTTCTCACAGGGCGTGCGGTTTTCACAGGGCGCGCAGGCCGCGGTCGGTGAAGGTGATCAGCCACTCGAAGCTCTCGTCGATGTCGGTGCTCCACTGGAAGCCGTTGGCCACCTGCAGCGTGGCGAAGCCGTGGTAGAGGCTGCGGAGCAGGCGCAGGGCGTGGTTCACATCGGCTTCCTCGATCTCGTAGCCGCGCAGGACCGCCGTGAACGCGTCCAGCAGCCGCCGGCCCGCGGTGGCGACCGGGTCGTCCGGGCCGGACGGCTCCACGCCGATCGTCGCGGCGTACCGGCCGGGGTGCTCCAGGACGAAGACGCGGAAGGCGTGTGCCGCGGCCGCCAGGGCGTCGCGGCCCGCGTATCCCCGGATCGCGTCGCCGACGGCGTCGGCGGCCTCGACGTACGCCAGGGCCGCGATGCGCCGGTTGAGGTCCTCCTGACCGCCCACGTGCTTGTACAGGGAAGGGGTGCGCACGCCCAGTCGCTCGGCGAGCAGACCCATCGTCAGGTGGGCGAGGCCCACCTCGTCGGCGAGGGCGGCACCGGCCGCGACCACGGTCTCCGGGTCCAGGCCGGCCCTAGGCACGGGCGGCGTCCGAGCGGAGGAAGGCGAGCACGAGCGACACCACCCGGTCGGGGAACTGGTCGTGCGGGTAGTGCCCGGCGCCCTCGATCATCTCGAGACGGCCGAGGCCGGACGGCAGGGCGTCGACGACCGCCGAACCCTCGGCGTACGGGTCGGCCCAGTCGGGGTCGAGCGTGCCCATCACGACCAGGACCGGGCAGCGGACGGCGCCGAGCTGCGCGCCGGCGTCGGTCGGGGCACAGCGGCCCATGCCCTGCAGGGCCTTCATCCGGCCCGGCTCGCGCAGCAGGGAGTCGATGCGGCCGAGCCGCTCGGCCCAGCCGGCCGGCTTCACACCGGGGTAGGCCACCTCGAGGTACGAGCGCCACAGCGGCACGCTGCCGAACACGCCCGCGCCGAACAGCCGCAGCATGCCCCGGCGGAAGCGTTTCACCCGCAGGTCGCCGAGGCGGATCGACTGCCCCCGGGTGAACGGCGCCAGCTCGACCACCGCGGTGACCAACGAGGGCTCCTGCGCGGCGGCGATGGTGGCGGCGCCGCCGGAGAACGAGTGGCCGACGAGCACGGCCGGGCCGCCCAGGTGGCGGATCACGGCGAGCAGGTCGCCGGCGACGGCGGTACGGCTCCAGGCCGGCCAGTCGACGCTCGACTCGCCGCAGCCGCGCAGATCGACCGCGGCGACCCGGTAACCCGCCGCCACCAGCTGCGGGACCACGGCGCGGTACGCGGCGCGGCTGTCGCCCATGCCGTGTGCGAGGACGATCAGCGGGCCGGAGCCCGCCACTTCGTAAGCGATCGTGCCGCCGTCGACGGCAAGGTGTTCGGTCATGACAGCCCCCAGGTTTGGCTAACTCGATTAGCTAAAAGCTAATCTCATTAACCAAGCCTGTCAATGGCGGGACCCGCCTGTCACCGCGCTCCTGTCACCGCGCCCCTGTCACCGCGCCCCGTCACACCGCCGTCGTGCCGTGGCACTCCCCGTACGTGCGGCCCGAGCCGCACCAGCAGGTGGCCGACCGCTGCGGGGGCCACGGCAGGGCACGGCCCCGGGCCGCCAGGGTGGTGGCGTACTGGGGGAGGAGGTCGGTGTCGTCGGGGGTGGTGCCCTCGGAGGCGGCGAAGGCCTCGTACGAGGGGACGGTGCCCGTGACGATGCCCAGGTTGGGGGTGCCCGAGGCGGCCAGTTCGCGCAGGGCCGTCTCTATCGTGGTCAGGTGCTCCCCGTGCGACGGGTACTCGCCGGCGAGGGCGGGACACGCCTCCAGGAGCTCGGCCAGTTCGTCCGCCGGCCAGTGGAGGACCGCCACCGGGAAGGGGCGGGACAGCGCCGTCCGGTACGCGCCCAGCTCCGCCCGCAGACGGGTGATCTCCGCCTCCAGCTCCGCCGGGTTCTCCGAGCCCAGCGACCAGACGCGCTTCGGGTCGTGGAGTTCGTCCAGAGTGATCGGCAGGATGTGTACGGAGTCCGCCAGGGCGTCCCACTCGTCGTGCGCCGCGCCCAGCATCCTGCGCACGCGGTGGCGGCCGAAGAGGAGCGGGTGGGTGGCGGTCGCAGGCTCCGGCACGTCGGTGAGGAGCAGGCGTACCGCCTCGGTGAACGTCTCGTGCGCCTGCTCCAGCTCGTCATGGACCTCCAGGGACTCCGCGACGATCACCCAGGGAGCCGGGTCGCGCGGGGCCGCGGTGCGGATGCCGTCGATGATGGCGCGGGCCTCCGCCTCGTGGCCGTACTCCCAGAGGTTCGAGGCCTTCAGGGCGCGGACCAGGTACGGGCTCTCCAACTCCGCGTCGGTGGCCAGCAGCCGGTCGTAGAGGGTGGTCGCGGCGGGGCGGTCGCCGGAGAGTTCGAGATGGGCGGCGGCCCGTAGCAGCAGGGCTTCGACATCCTCGGGATACAGGCCGGCGGTCCGCTCCAGGCGTGCCGCTTCGGCGGTGTGGTCGACGTTTTCGGCGGGCGTGTCGGGGCGCATGGAGGACACCGTACTGCCGACCGGTGGCATGGGAGGAGACGGCCGCGGGCCGGAGGCTTCCCCGAGGGTGAACCGGGGCCCGGGGGGCAAGGGGCGGGCCGCGAGGGCCGACGGGGGCCGGCGGGGGTGCGCCGGTCACACCGTCACCCCGTCGAATTGCAGGGTCTGGACCGACTTCGGGGCGAAGGGCACGCTCACCGAGGTGCCGTTCAGGCGGGCGTCCGAGTGGGCCGTGTAGAGGTCGCCGCCGCCCGTCGTCACCGTGTTCCAGCGCGGGACCAGGCCGCCCGGGCCGCCCGTCACGGAGGAGAAGCGGGAGAGGTCGAACGTCAGGGCCTGGGCCGACGTCGACGTGTTCGCCGCGACGATCACCAGGCGGCGGGCGGCGCGGTCCAGGGCGGCCACCGCGTAGCTCGCCCCCGTGTCGAGGATGGTCATGCCGGGGCGGATGTGGCGGCTGAACTGGGCCATCACGTAGTACTTCGGCTGGACGGCGCCGGGCTGGAGCGTGTTCGGGTCGTACGCGATCATCGCCCAGCCCGGTGACGGGTCCATGACCTGCCAGTAGCACCAGGCCGTCGGGTGCAGCCAGCGGAAGTCGTACAGGAGGTTGCCGGCCATGGTCATGCCGGTGCCGTCGCTGTCACCGGTCTCCGAGTTCCAGAGGGTCTTGCGGCCGTTGGTCACGACGTCCGTGTACAGCAGGTCGCGGCGGCCGCCCGAGCCCTGGTAGCCGTGCACGTTGACCTGGCCGACCAGCGCCCGGGTGGAGGAGCCGAAGGAGTTCCACGTCGTCCGCGCGAGGTCGTAGCCCGTCTCGTCCGAGGCCGAGATGCGCAAGCCGGTCAGGCCCCGCCGGTCCAGCTCGGTGCGCAGGTGTGCCAGGACGGACGCCTGCGTCGAGGCGTCGATGTGGCAGCCCTCCTGCGTGCCCGTCGCCGTCCACCAGCCGGAACTGGGCTCGTTGAAGGGGTCGACGGTCGCGAAGTCCACGCCCCAGTTGTTCCGGGCGTACAGGGCGACGGCGGCCAGGTGGGAGGCGTGCTGACGGTGGTTCCAGGACTGCAGGTTGTTGCCGCCGCCGGCCGCTCCGGACGGGTTGTGGTTGGCACACATCCACCACATCGGGGAGTTGGCGAACAGTTCGGTGGCCGCGCCCCGCTGTACGGCCTTGAGCAGCATCGCGCGCTGGGTGGCGTCCGCCGTCCACTTCCAGGCGGAGGACGCCGGGTCCTCGTTGTTCCAGTCCTGCCAGTAGCCCTCGATCTGCTTGAAGCCGGGGATGTTGGGGGACTCCACCATCGTCTCGCCGCCGACGCTGTTCCAGCCGCACGCGCCGAGGTTGTAGCGGGCGATGTTCAGGCCCAGGCCGGGGAGTGTCCGTCCGCCGTACGGGACGGAGCGGGTGGTGAAGAAGAGGTCGGCGAAGTCGTCCCGGCCGCCGAAGACGTTCGCCCACCAGGCCAGCGAGGTGCCCCAGCCCTCCCAGGTTCCGAACGCCGCCGACGGGTCGACGGCGATGGTGGCGTCCGCGTGGGCGGTGCCGGTGGCCAGGGCGCTTCCCAGGACCGTCCCGCCGGCCGCGGCGAGCAGGCTTCTGCGTCGGATCATCCGGTTCATGGCGTCTCCACGTCTCTGCGTCTCCGCGTCTTCGCTTCACCCGGCACCGGGCGGTGGTGCCGGTCATGAGTTGCTGTCGCGTGCATGCCATGCGTCGTCGGATGAAGCATCGGGGTGCCGGGCGGGGATGTCGAGAGTTGTCGCAGCCCTTTCTCAAACCTGTGTACGAAGGGGTGGGGCGCGTCTCGTGGGCGCGGCTGCGGCGGACGGCGAGATGTCGCTCCTCCGGAGCCGTACGGCCCCGTACGGAACTGTTGTGCCGGGCCCGGACGTTAGGATGACGGGCAGGGCCGGACCGTGCCCGGTTCGGCCGGGTGCGAGGCGACAGGGGAGGGGGCGTCAGTGATCCGTACCGCGATGCGTGGTCGTGGCGACGTGCGCGGTGCCTTCGCCGCGGCCGCCGTGCTGCTCCCGCTGCTCCAGGTCCTCCTGCTCGTGCTGCCGGCCGCCGGCGGTCTCTCCGGACTCTCCGGCACCGTCGCGCTCGCCGCGACCACGGCTGCCGCCGCCACGCTCACCGTGTGCGCCGTCGTCCTGGCCCGCTGCGCGCCCGTCGTGCCGCCCACCCGGGTGCGTACGGCGATACGCGACCGTGACCGGCGTACCGCCTTCCTGCCGCAGCGCGACCCCGACGCCAGGGGCCGCACCCGGCCCCGAGCCCCCGGACACGCCCTCCCGGCGACCGCCGCGTAAGGGCACACACACCGGTTGCGGGACGGCACATCCGCCGTCCGTGAGGGCTTCCCGTCCTTCCGGGGCTCCAGTCCCTTCACCGCGCGTGCCCGCGTGCGGGTCGTCATGCCGTCATCGCGTTCCTCTGTTCCGGCACGACGAGACCCCCGGAGGGCTCACCACCCATGTCCGTTTTCGCCAGCCTGGTCGAGCGACTGGCCGACCTGCTCCAGCCGTTGTTCGGCCTCTCCGCGGCCGCCGCCGCGATCGTCCTGTTCACCGCGTTCGTACGACTCCTCGTCCACCCCCTGTCCCGGGCCGCCGCGCGCGGGCAGAAGGCGAGGACCCGGCTCCAGCCGAAGATCGCCGAGTTGCGGCGCCGGTACGGCCGCAGTCCCGAGAAACTCCAGCGGGCCCTCCTCGAACTGCACACCCGGGAGAAGGTGTCGCCGCTGGCCGGCATCCTGCCCAGCCTCTTCCAGCTGCCCGCCTTCTTCCTGCTGTTCTACCTGTTCTCGAACGCCACGATCGGCGGGCGGCCCAACGAGCTGCTCGGCCACGAGTTGTTCACCGCGCCGCTGGGCGGCCGATGGTCCGACGCGCTGGGGGGCGGGGGCCCGCTCGGCGGGGCGGGGCTCGTGTACGTCGGGCTGTTCGCGGTCGTGGTGGCGGTCGCCGCCTTCAGCTACCGGCTGACCAAGCAGTCGATGGCGGCGAACTCGGCCTTGACCGGTGCGGGCACGGGTACGGGCGCCGGCGCCGCGGAAGCCGTCGCGGTGCCGGGGACGGGTGCGGTGGTCAAGGTGATGCCGTTCCTGTCGTTCTTCACGCTCGTCACCGTGGCCGTGGTGCCGCTGGCCGCCGCGCTGTACGTGGTCACCAGCATGGCGTGGGGCGTGGTGGAGCGGGCGGTGCTTTACCGGTGATGCCGTCCCGGCCTCCCCACCCGGCCCGGTCCAGTACGTGAACGGGGGCTTGCGGACCGGGCGCTCGCCTTGGAGGATCGACCAGTCCTCCGATGGCTGCGCCCGCCGCATCCGGGTCGTGTTCGTCGGGAGGGCCCGTTATCGAGGGAGAGACGTCTCATGAAGCTGCTGCGAGCCGGTACGGCGGGACAGGAGCGGCCCGCGCTGCTCGACGCCGGCGGAACCCTGCGGGACCTGTCGGGTCTCGTCGCCGACATCGACGGGGCACTGCTCGCCGACGAGGCGGCGCTCGACCGCGTCCGGGCCGCCGCCGACGCCGGTGAGCTGCCCGCGCTCGATGCGGCGGGACTGCGCATCGGGCCGCCGCTGGCGCGGATCGGCAAGATCGTCTGCATCGGGCTGAACTACCACGACCACGCCCGCGAGACGGGGGCCGAGCCGCCCTCCGAGCCGGTGATCTTCTTCAAGGCGGCGGACACCGTCGTCGGGCCGCACGACACCGTGCTCGTGCCGCGCGGGTCCACGAAGACCGACTGGGAGGTCGAGCTGGCGGTCGTGATCGGGCGTACGGCGCGGTATCTCGAGTCGGCGGAGGAAGGGCTCGCGCACGTCGCCGGGTACGCCGTCGCGCACGACGTCTCCGAGCGGGAGTTCCAGATCGAGCGGGGCGGCACCTGGGACAAGGGGAAGAACTGCGAGACGTTCAACCCGCTCGGGCCGTGGCTCGTCACCGCCGACGACGTCGCCGATCCGCAGAACCTCGCGCTGCGGCTGTGGGTCAACGGCGAGCTGAAGCAGGACGGGACGACCGCCGAGCAGATCTTCCCGGTCGGGGAAGTCGTGCGGTACGTCAGCCGGTTCATGACGCTGTACCCGGGGGACGTCATCAACACCGGTACGCCGGCGGGAGTGGCGCTGGGGCAGCCGGAGCCGAAGCCGTTCCTGCGGGCCGGGGACGTGGTGGAGCTGGAGATCGACGGGCTGGGCAGGCAGCGGCAGGTGTTCGGCGCCGCATAGCCGCACGGGGGAAGGGCGCGGGGCGCGTGCGGTGAGGTCAC
>NZ_JBHXQZ010000138.1:0-15336 GCF_042717095.1 Streptomyces sp. NPDC058632
GCCCGGGACGTGGTTCCGGGCCGGGCGTCGCACCCGAGGTTCGGCCGCGCAGGACCGCGCGACACCGCGGGCCGGCGTGCGCGGTCCGGTCAGTACCGGACGTCAGCCGACCGGTACCCCGGCTTCCAGATACATCGCCTTCCCGCGTTCCCGTGCCCGCAGGGCACGGCGGAGCCGTTCGTAGCGGACCGGGGGCAGCATCTCGGCGGCCTCCGTCTCGGAGACGAAGCGCCAGTCGCGCAGTTCGGGGCCGGGCAGCAGCAGCCGCGCGGCATCGGCGGCGGCGAGGCGGCCGCCGTCGAAGAGCAGACGCAGGCCGCCGTAGGCGGGCGGTGCGGGCGGTTCCCAGTCGACGACGAGCAGGGCCGGCACGCCGTCGAGGCGGATGCCGGTCTCCTCGGCGACTTCGCGGACGCCCGCGCGCGCGGGCGCCTCACCGGGTTCGACGACTCCGCCGGGGAACTCCCAGCCCGGCTTGTAGGTCGGGTCGACGAGCAGCACTCTGTCGCGCTCGTCGAAGAGCAGGACACCGGCGGCGACGGTCTCGGCGGTCGGCTCGGGCGTCTGCACGATGTCGCAGGCGGGCGCCTCACCGCTGCCGACCGCCTCGGCGATCCGGACGGCGGTGTCGTACGGGCTCAGCGAGCCGGTGCCGACGGGGTAGGCGTCGGCGGTGAGCCAGGAGGCCAGAGCGGCTTTGTACGGCTCGATGTGGTCGTAGGACCACTGCCGGATCCTTATCTCGCCGTCCGGGAGGTCCGGCGGAACCTCCCGGTCCGCTATTCGCTCACGCAGGATCGTTTCCGCCGGAGCGAGGAGGACATGCCGGACCGGAATCCGGCGGGCCGCGAGGCCACCGAAGATCTCGTCACGGTACTCCTGTCTCAGCAGGGTCATGGGGACGACCAGGGTCCCGCCGAGTTCGGCGAGCATCGCCGCCGCCGTGTCGATCACGAGCCGGCGCCAGATGGAAAGGTCCTGGAAGTCGCCGACCTCGGCGAGGCGTTTGGGCGGAAGCAGTTGACTGAGCGCCCCGCCGATGACCTCGGGGTCGAAGAGCGCGCTGTTCGGGATCAGTTCGATCAGTTCCCGTGCGGTCGTGGTCTTCCCCGCACCGAACGCACCGTTGATCCAGACGATCACGGTTCCCCCTCTTCTGTTGGCCCCCTGTGGCTTGCCCGCTCCACCCTGCCACGGAAACCAGCCCCCGTTGAGAACGCATACCGACGGCGCCGGCGCCCCTTCGGGGAGGAGGCGCCGGCGCCGTGGGGCGGTTGTGCGGTGCGGCCCGTCAGGCCTTGGTCTCCCGGTCGGCGCCGGCCGTGGCGGCGGGGGCGTCGTCGGTGACGGCGTCGTCGGTGACGGCGTCGTCGGTGACGGCGTGGTCGGTGACGGCGTGGTCGAGGGTGCTGAGTGCGTCACCGGCGGGGAGGCTGTCGAGGCCCTCACCGAGCGCGTGCGAGGGGGTGACCGCCGCGACGACGAACCCGGTGGCGAGGGAGGCGATGGCGAGCATGCTGCGCTTCTTCATGCAGGGTTCAACGGCGGAAGCCGCCCCGGGGTCACGCACGGGCCTGCACCGGAACGTACGGACACTACGGCGGTACGGACTCGTACGACACAGCGTGAACGTTCCTGCGGGCACCCGTGCCCCGGCCTCGGTCAGACGCCTGCCGCCGCCGGGTCCGTCCGCCGGGTCAGGGCCGCCGCCGCGGCGCCCACCAGCCCGGCGTCGGTGCCCATCCGCGCCGGCGTCACCACGAGACGCCGGACGAACGACAGCGTCGCGTACTCGGCCAGGGCCTGGCGCAGGGGGGTGAAGAGGACCTCGCCCGCCTTGCCCACTCCCCCGCCGACCACGGCGATGTCGATCTCGACGAGCGTCGCGGTGGCCGCGATTCCGGCGGCCAGCGCCCGCGCGGCCCGCGCGAACGACGCCACGGCCACCGGGTCCCCGGCGCGGGCGGCGGTGGCCACCGCCGCGGCGGAGGTGTCGCCGTCCGGTCCGGGGAGCCAGCCGTCCGCCAGGGCCCGGCGGGCGATGTTGGGCCCGCTCGCGATGCGCTCCACGCAGCCGCGCGAGCCGCACGGGCACGGGTCGCCGTCGAGATCCACGCTGATGTGGCCGATATGCCCCGCGTTGCCGGTCGGCCCGGGGTGCAGCCTGCCGCCCAGCACGAGTCCGCCGCCGACCCCGGTCGAGACGACCATGCACAGCGCGTTGTCGTGACCGCGGGCGGCACCCTGCCAGTGTTCGGCCGCCGTGATCGCCACGCCGTCACCGATCAGTTCCACGGGCAGTCCACCGGCGGCGGCCCGGACCCCCGCGACCAGCGGGTAGTCACGCCAGCCGGGCACGTTCACCGGACTCACCGTGCCCGTGGAGGCGTCCACCGGGCCCGCGCTGCCGATGCCCACGGCGCTCGCGTGCTCCCACAGCGGGGACGCGGTGAGCTCGCCCAGCACCATTTCGACCGCCCGCATCACGGTGCCGCCGCCCTCCTTGGCGGGCGTCGGCCGCTGGGCACGGACCAGTATCCGGCCCTGCCCGTCCACCAGCGCGCCGGCGATCTTGGTGCCGCCGATGTCGAGCGCTGCCACGAGGTCGGTGTGCATCAGTGTCGGTTCTCCCCGTCAACCATGAGAAAGGCGCTGAAACAGCCCATGCGCGGCCATGAACCGACACACGGGGGCGAGCCGCACCCCGGTGTCGCGACCACTCGCGGGCCGGGGCGTGCGGTGGACAGTGTCCCTGAGCCTGACAACGTTGTCCAGGCTCTATGCTCGATGCCACATCCTCATACAACCCCATGGCCCCACGCAGCCCGTGGTCGACAGGACAGGACACCGTACCGTGCCGGAGACGCCCCGCCGCACCCACCGCCTCCCAGGGTCCCGTTACGGCAGCCGCCCGACCATGAAGGACGTGGCGGCCCGGGCAGGCGTCGGCCTGAAGACGGTCTCGCGGGTGGTCAACGGTGAGTCCGGGGTCACGCCGGAGACGGAGCGCCGGGTCCAGGAGTCCATCGAGGCGCTCGGTTTCCGCCGCAACGACAGCGCACGGGTCCTGCGCAAGGGCCGTACCTCCAGCGTGGGCCTGGTCCTGGAGGATCTCGCGGACCCGTTCTACGGTCCGCTGAGCCGGGCGGTCGAGGAGGTCGCCCGCGCGCACGGCGCACTGCTGATCAACGGTTCCAGCGCGGAGGACGCCGACCGCGAGCAGGAGCTGGTGCTGGCACTGTGCGCCCGCCGGGTGGACGGACTGGTGGTGATTCCGGCCGGTGACGACCACCGGTATCTCGAGCCGGAGCTCAAGGCGGGCGTCGCCACGGTCTTCGTGGACCGGCCGGCCGGCCGGATAGACGCCGACGTCGTCGTGTCGGACAACTACGGCGGCGCCCGTGACGGCGTGGCCCATCTGATCGCCCACGGGCACCGCAGGATCGGTTTCATCGGTGACATGCCCGGCATCCACACCGCGTCCGAGCGGCTGCGCGGCTACCGCGCGGCCATGGACGACGCGGGCATACCGGTGGAGGACGCCTGGATCTCCCTGGGGGTCACCGACCCCGAGCGGGTGCGCCGGGCCACCGAGGAGATGCTGTCCCGCCCGGATCCGGTCACGGCGGTCTTCACGGGCAACAACCGGGTGACGGTCACCGTGATCCGGGTCCTGAGCGAGCGGTCCCGCCCGGTCGCGCTCGTCGGCTTCGACGACATCGAGCTCGCCGATCTGCTCCGGCCGGGACTCACGGTCGTCGCCCAGGACTCCGCCGCCCTCGGCCGGACCGCGGCCGAGCGCCTCTTCCGTCAGCTGGACGGCACCCTGCTCGCCCCCGAGCGGATCGAGCTGCCGACCAAGCTGATCACGCGCGGCTCCGGCGAGCTGCTTCCGGCGGACTGAGCGCCCTCGTCCGCCGGGACCGCGCGGGGCGGCCGGGTGTCCGAGGAGGAGCCGCCGGTGAGGGCGTCGGTTCCGGAGCGGTACGCACGGCTCGGCGGCCGGGAATTCCTGGCACCGGCACGTCGTCGCCGACGCCCCTCACCCGCGCCCTCCCGTCGGGTCGCCTCGGCGTGGGGACGCGAAGCCCTCCAGGCCGGCGCGGGTCAGGCCCGTCGCCCGCGCCACTTCGGCGTGGTCCAGGGCACCGCAGTCCAGGCCGCGCAGCAGGTGGCCGGCCAGCGCCTTGGCGGTGGCCGGCTCGTCCATGACGTCGCCGGAGGCCCGGGCGGCGTACCGGGCGAGCCGGGCGGCGGCCTGTTCGAAGCTCTCGCGGTAGAAGGCGAAGACGGCCGCGTAACGGGTGGGCAGATGCCCGGGATGCATGTCCCAGCCCTGGTAGTAGGCGCGGGCCAGGGCCCGGCGGGTGAGGCCGTGGTGCAGCCGCCATGCCGCGTGGACCTGTGCGGTCGGGCCGACGGGCAGGACGTTGGTGGAACCGTCCGACACGCGTACGCCGGTGCCCGCGGCGGCGACCTGCATGACGGCCTTGGCGTGATCGGCCGCCGGGTGGTCACTGGCCTGGTGGGCGGCGGAGACCCCGAGGCAGGCGCTGTAGTCGAAGGTGCCGTAGTGCAGCCCGGTGGCCCGGCCCTCGGCGGCCTGGATCATCCGGGCGACGGTGGCGGTGCCGTCGGCGGCGAGGACGGCCTGGCTGGTCTCGATCTGGATCTCGAAGCCGAGCCGGCCGGGTTCCAGGCCGCGCGCCTTCTCGAAGGCGTCGAGGAGCCGCACCATGGCGGTGACCTGCTCGGCGTACGTGACCTTGGGGAGCGTCAGCACCAGCCCATCGGGCAGCGGGCCCGCCTCGGCCAGGCCGGTGAGGAAGATGTCGAGGGTGCGGATGCCCCGGTCGCGCACCGCGGCCTCCATGCACTTCATCCGGATGCCCGTGTACGGGGCCGCCGTGCCGTCCCGGTACGCCTCGGCGATCAGCCGCGCGGCGCGGGCGGCGGTCTCGTCCTCCTCGGCGTCGGGGCGGTTGCCGTAACCGTCCTCGAAGTCGACGCGCAGGTCTTCCACGGGTTCGCGCTCCAGCTTGGCGCGGACGCGCCCGTACACGTCCTCGGCCAGTGCGGGGTCCATCCCGACGGCGGCGGCGAACGAGACGGCGTCCGGAGCGTGTTCGTCGAGGGCGGCCAGGGCCTGGTCGCCCCAGGCGCGGAGGGTGCCGGCGGTGAAGGCGTCGCCGGGGACGTAGACGGTGTGAACGGGCTGACGGGTGCCGGGGTCTCCGGGGTAGCGGCGCTCCAGCTCGGCGTCGACCGGCGCCAGGGAGGCGCCGATCTCCGCGCCGACGGCGCCCGCGATGCTCGTCGCCACCCGTTCCTGCCGGCCCTGGCTCATTCCACGCCCTCCGGATCCTTCGTGCCTCGAGGCACACCCGTCCCACGCTTTCCACGATACGGAATCAACAATCCGTTGAATGAAGTTATCGGGCGGCCTTCGCGCCGGTCAACACCGCCTTGCATCCCTCTTGCATCCCGATCCACTCCGCCATCTCGGTATGTTCGCGTCTATCTGGCACCGTCCGACACGCAACCACGCACCGCCCGGCACCAGACCGACGCACGCCGACGCACGCCCGACTCACCCGGACACCGCCGCGCAGCACCAGCGAAGGAGCTCCTGTGCCGAACCACAGCCGAATCACGCGCCGCCTGGGGCTGAAGACCGCGCTCGCCGCTTCCGTCACCCTTCCGCTCTCCAGTACAGCACTGCCCGCCGGGCCCGCCTCGGCCAAGGAACGCCGGGAACTCCGGGGCGGGCCGCTGGACGTCATGTCGTTCAACCTGCGCTTCGCCAGTACGGCGGAGCCCCACAGCTGGGCCGCCCGGAGACCCGTGACACGCCAACTGCTGCGCCGCGAGCAACCGCACGTCATCGGCACCCAGGAGGGCCTCCACCAGCAGCTGCGCGACATCGAGGCCGACCTGGGCCCGTCCTACGACTGGATCGGCACCGGCCGGGCGGGCGGCAGCCGGGACGAGTTCATGGGGATCCTCTACGACACCCGCCGGCTCGCCCCGCTGGAGTACGACCACTTCTGGCTTTCCGACACGCCTCACCTGATCGCCTCGAACACCTGGGGCAACGCCCATGTCCGCATGGTCACCTGGGTCCGCTTCCGCGATCTGCGCGCCGGTGACCGGGAGTTCTACGTGTTCAACACCCACCTGGACAACGCGAGCCGGTACGCACGCGAGCGGGCCGCCGCCCTGCTCGCCGAACGCGTCACCGGGCCGGCCCGCTCCCTGCCCGTGATCGTGACGGGGGACTTCAACGTCGCCGCCCACGGGAACCCGGTGTACGACACGATGCTGGGCGCCGGTCTCGTCGACACCTGGGACGCGGCGGCCGAGCGGGGAGAGGCGTACGGGACGTTCCACGGGTACGAGCCGCTGGTGCCGGACGGTGCCCGTATCGACTGGATCCTGACCACGCCCGGTGTCACGGTGCACCGGGCGTCGGTCAACACCTTCGCGCCGGCCGGCCGGTTCCCGAGCGACCATCTGCCGGTGCAGGCGTCGCTCACCCTGGGACGGACGAACTGAGCCGGGGCACCGCACCGGGAACGGAACGGGGCGAGGCCCCCGCGACCACGCCGGACGCGGTCGCAGGGGCCTCGTACGGCCCGGAGAGGATCAGCCCTTGCGGGTCTTGATCTCCTCGGTGAGCTGCGGGACGACATCGAAGAGGTCGCCGACGACGCCGTAGTCGACGAGGTCGAAGATCGGGGCCTCGGCGTCCTTGTTGACCGCCACGATCGTCTTCGAGGTCTGCATGCCCGCGCGGTGCTGGATCGCGCCGGAGATGCCGGCGGCGACGTACAGCTGCGGCGAGACGCTCTTGCCGGTCTGGCCGACCTGGTTGGTGTGCGGGTACCAGCCGGCGTCGACCGCGGCACGCGAGGCGCCGACGGCCGCGCCGAGGGAGTCGGCGAGCGCCTCGATGACCGCGAAGTTCTCCGCGCCGTTGACACCGCGGCCGCCGGAGACCACGATCGCGGCCTCGGTCAGCTCGGGGCGGCCGGTCGACTCGCGCGGGGTGCGGCCGGTGACCTTGGTGCCGGTCGCCTGCTCGGAGAAGGTCACGGACAGCGCCTCGACGCTGCCTGCGGCCGGAGCGGCCTCCACGGCGACCGAGTTCGGCTTGACCGTGATGACCGGAGTGCCCTTGGAGACACGGGACTTGGTGGTGTAGGCGGCGGCGAACACCGACTGCGTGGCCACCGGGCCCTCGTCGCCGGCCTCCAGGTCGACGGCGTCGGTGATGAGGCCGGAGCCCAGACGCAGCGCCAGACGGGCCGCGACCTCCTTGCCCTCGGCGGAGGAGGGAACCAGGACGGCGGCCGGGGAGACGGCCTCGTGGGCGGCCTGAAGGGCGTCCACCTTCGGCACGACGAGGTAGTCGGCGTACTCGGCGGCCTCATGCGTGAGGACCTTCACCGCGCCGTGCTCGGCCAGCGTGGCGGCGGTGTCGGCGGCGCCGTTGCCCAGCGCGACGGCGACCGGCTCGCCGATGCGGCGGGCCAGTGTCAGCAGCTCCAGGGTCGGCTTGCGGACGGCGCCGTCCACGTGGTCGACGTAGACGAGAACTTCAGCCATGGGACTTCTTCTCTCCTGCTTGCGGGGTGTGAGGGGCGGGAAGCGAGTCGAGCCTCTTGACTCAGATGAACTTCTGGCTCGCGAGGAACTCGGCGAGCTGCTTGCCGCCCTCGCCCTCGTCCTTGACGATCGTGCCCGCGGTGCGGGCCGGGCGCTCGGTCGCGGAGTCGACCACGGTGTAGGCGCCCTCCAGGCCGACCTCCGCCGCCTCGAGGTCGAGGTCGGACAGGTCCCAGGACTGAACCGGCTTCTTCTTCGCCGCCATGATGCCCTTGAAGGACGGGTAACGCGCCTCGCCCGACTGGTCGGTGACCGACACGACCGCCGGCAGCGACGCCTCGAGCCGCTCGGACGCGGCGTCGCCGTCACGGCGGCCCGACACCTTGCCGTCCTCGACCGACACCTCCGACAGCAGCGTCACCTGCGGCACGCCCAGGCGCTCCGCGAGCAGCGCCGGCACGACACCCATGGTGCCGTCGGTGGAGGCCATGCCGGAGACGACCAGGTCGTAGCCGGCCTTCTCGACCGCCTTGGCCAGGACCAGGGAGGTGCCGATGGCGTCGGTGCCGTGCAGATCGTCGTCCTCGACGTGGATCGCCTTGTCCGCGCCCATGGACAGCGCCTTGCGCAGCGCGTCCTTGGCGTCCTCCGGGCCCACGGTCAGGACGGTGATCTCCACGTCGTCGTCGGAGTTCTCCGAGATCTGCAGCGCCTGCTCGACCGCGTACTCGTCCAGCTCGGAGAGCAGACCGTCCACATCGTCGCGGTCGACGGTCAGGTCATCGGCGAAGTGCCGGTCGCCAGTGGCGTCGGGCACGTACTTCACTGTGACAACGATCCTCAAGCTCACGCCGGCTCTCCTACTGCAATCGTCATTTCTGGCTGCCTGCCTTCAGGCAGCATAGGCGCCTCAAACGGCCGTTCCCGATCGGGGCGATCCACGTTTCCGAGTGAAATATTACTCGCCAGTACATCCAGTTCATTCCCGCTGAGCAAGCGCTTTGAACTGTGACCTTCGCAACGCAGCGTAACCGGAACTCGACCTGCCCGCAGCAAGCGGCGGCCCGGACTCAGCCCCGAAGGACGCTGGAACGTCCCTGGTGGCGGGGCTTGCCGACCGTCACACGGCCTCGCCGAGCGCGGCGATCACATCGGCCTTGCGCGGCTGGCCGGTGGCACGCCGGACGACGGTGCCGGCGGCGTCGAGGACGAGCACGGTGGGGGTCTTGAGGATGTCCAGCCGGCGCACGAGGTCGAGGTGCGCCTCGGCGTCGATCTCCACATGGGCCACGCCGGGAACCAGGCCGGCCACCTCGTCGAGCACCCTCCGAGTCGCCCGGCAGGGCGCGCAGAACGCGCTGGAGAACTGGACGAGGGTGGCTCGTTCACCGAGGTCCGCACCGATCTCCGCCGCTCGCAGCCGCTTGCCGTCGCCCCGCCCGCGCATCCGCACTCTCCCGCTCCGCCGCCGCAGCAGCACTCCGAAGGCGCTCGCCGACGCGAGCGCCGGCACACACCATCGGTCCGGTCATCGTCTGTCGCAGCATGCGGGAGACCGTGAAGATTCCCGCTGCCCGCACGAGTTTCCCGTGCGGAACGCTTGATCCATGGACATCGACAGGAGAGGACCCCGCTTCGGGACGGCCGCTCGCCGTACGGCCGGCCGTTCCGGCGCATGGTACGGCCCCGGATCGGGTCGGCGGCGGACTTCCCCGGCCCCGTGTTCGGTTACCGCCTGGGGTGCGAGATGCACCTGCCCCTGCGACGGACGGGGGTGCGCGGGGTAATGGCGACGCAAAAGCCCGAGGTGGGTCATGGGGGTGGACGTGACAAGAATCTCGCCGCAGGCAGGCAGCAGGGCTGGTTCGCCGGTCGTTCTTGGGGCACCATCAGCGACAAGCCGTAAACCTACGGCTGCGTAACTTCGACTGGGAGGCCCCCTTCCCAGGCAGAGCAGGAAGGGTTCCACCGCACCATGGCAGAACTCGTCTACCGTCCCGTGATCGGTTTCGCCCAGACTCTGTTCAAGGCGTGGGACCTCAAGATCGACTGCCGGGGTTCGGAGAACATTCCGCGTACGGGCGGCGCCGTGTTGGTGAGCAACCACATCAGCTACCTGGACTTCGTCTTCAACGGTCTCGCGGCGCTGCCGCAGAAGCGGCTCGTGCGCTTCATGGCGAAGGACGCCGTCTTCCGGCACAAGATCTCGGGTCCGCTGATGCGCGGGATGAAGCACATCCCCGTCGACCGCAAGCAGGGCGACGCGGCGTACGCGCACGCGCTCGACTCGCTGCGCTCCGGCGAGATCGTGGGCGTCTTCCCGGAGGCGACGATCTCCCAGTCCTTCACCCTGAAGAGCTTCAAGTCGGGTGCCGCGCGCATGGCGCAGGAGGCGGGCGTGCCCCTGATCCCGATGGCGGTGTGGGGCACTCAGCGGCTGTGGACCAAGGGGCACCCCCGCAACTTCAAGCGCAGCCACACCCCGATCACCATGCGTGTCGGCGAGGCGGTCGAGGCGTCCAGGGACAAGTACGCGGGCGCGATCACCCGGCAGTTGCGGGAGCGGGTCCAGGAACTGCTGGAGGCCGCACAGCGTGCCTACCCGGTGCATCCCAGTGGCCAGGACGACACCTGGTGGATGCCCGCCCACCTCGGCGGCACGGCACCGACCCCGGAGCAGGTCCGCGCGGCCGAGGCGCGCTGAGCCCGCCGTCGCGGGGACGTCACGATCCGGCGGGGTCCGGCAGTGCGGTGGGGAGCGTGCGCCACAGGTGTGCGCGGTCCACGGCGGCCTGGAGCGCCTTCAGTACGACGGGGTGCGGTGCGGCGTACAGGAGCGGGTGGTCCGTCTCACCGGACGCAGGGTCGGGCGTGAAGACCGGCCGCTCGCCCGTCGGGGAGAAGCGGGCGTCGACTCCGGGTCTGTTGCCCCGTGGGTCCTGCCGGTGCCAGGCACCGTGGAACCGCACGGCGACCAGGCGGTGCAGCACCCCGAGGTTCTGATAGCACAGCGCGGTCGGGATGTCCTCGGCCCGCAGCAGCGCGGCCGGCGCGTGCGCCTTGGCGCAGCAGATCCCGGTGCGCTTCTTCAGGACGTCGGATGCCCGCCAGGTGACCCGGGATCGCCGGAGTCCTGGGAGTGCGGGATGGCGTCGCGCACGAACTCGAAGGCCGCCCGCGCATATTCATACGAGTCGCTCACCCCGGCCGCGAGTCGGTCGGCGGTCTCGCGGACCAGCTCGTGGTGGTGGTCTGTCACCTCATCGGCGGCGAGGTAGGCGGAGAGGTCCTGGGTTTCCTGGATGATTTTCATGCCGCTGAAGCATAGGTATGCACTTGATCGAGATTCAATACATTTTCGATCAAGTGCATACCTATGCGAATACGTGGCAGCGGCTAGCGGGCCATCTCCTCCTTGAGGGCTGCCACGAACGTGTCCACGTCGTCCTCGGTGGTGTCGAAGGCGCACATCCAGCGGACGTCGCCCGCGACCTCGTCCCAGAAGTAGAAGCGGAAGCGCTTCTGCAGGCGCTCGGTCACGGCGTGCGGCAGGCGGGCGAAGACGGCGTTGGCCTGGACCGGGTGGAGGATCTCCACACCGTGCACGGCACGCACGCCCTCGGCGAGGCGCTGGGCCATCTCGTTGGCGTGCCGGGCGTTGCGCAGCCACAGGTCCCGTGCGAGCAGGGCCTCCAACTGCACCGAGACGAAGCGCATCTTGGACGCGAGCTGCATGGACAGCTTGCGCAGATGCCTCATGTGGCTGACGGCGTCCTGGTTGAGCACCACGACCGCCTCACCGAACAGGGCGCCGTTCTTGGTGCCGCCCAGGGAGAGGAGGTCGACGCCGGCCGCGTTGGTGAAGGTGCGCATCGGCACGTCCAGAGTGGCGGCCGCGTTGGCCAGCCGGGAGCCGTCGACATGCACCTTCATGCCGTGGGCGTGCGCGTGCGCACAGAGGGCGCGCATCTCGTCCGGCGTGTACACCGTGCCCAGTTCGGTGGCCTGGGCGATGGACACCACCTGCGGCATCGCGCGGTGCTCGTCCTCCCAGCCGTACGCCTGCCGGTCGATCAGCTCGGGGGTGAGCTTGCCGTCGGGGGTGGGCACGGTGAGCAGCTTGATCCCGCCGACGCGCTCCGGCGCCCCGCCCTCGTCGACGTTGATGTGCGCGCTCTCGGCACAGATCACGGCGCCCCAGCGGTCGGTGACCGCCTGGAGCGCGACGACGTTGGCACCGGTGCCGTTGAAGACCGGGAAGGCCTCGGCGGTGGGACCGAAGTGGCTGCGGATCACCTGTTGCAGGTTCTCCGTGTACGCGTCCTCGCCGTACGCGACCTGGTGCCCGCCGTTGGCCAGAGCCAGGGCGGCGAGCACTTCCGGGTGGGCCCCGGCGTAGTTGTCGCTGGCGAAACCGCGGACGTCCGGGTCGTGATGGCGGCGCGCGTCGGTCCGGGGTGGGTTCACGGCTTCTCGGTCAGCCACAGACGGTTTCCGTTCAACTCCGCGGCGGGCTTGTCCCAGACGCCGGCGATCGCCTCGGCGAGATCCCTGACGTCCGTGAAGCCCGCGAACTTCGCGTTGGGGCGCTCGGCGCGCATCGCGTCGTGCACCAACGCCTTCACCACCAGGATCACAGCCGCCGATGTCGGCCCCTGCTCGCCCCCCGCCTTGCGGAAGTAGTCGCCCATGGCCAGCGTCCACGCCTCGGCGGCGGCCTTGGCCGCGGCGTAGGCGGCGTTGCCCGCGGTGGGCTTGCTGGCACCGGCCGCACTGATCAGGACGTACCGGCCGCGGTCGCTGCGCTGCAGTCCCTCGTGGAAGGCGAGGGAGGTGTGCAGCACGGTGCGGACCAGGAGCAGCTCCAGCAGGTCCCAGTCGTCCACGCTGGTCTTGGTGAAGGTCTCGCTGCCGCGCCAGCCGCCGACGAGATGGACCAGGCCGTCGACGCGGCCGAACTCCCTCTCGGTGCGCGCGGCCCACTCGCGGGTGGAATCCAGGTCGAGCAGGTCGACCGTGTCACCGGTGACAGTGGCGCCCCCGTGCGCGTAGCGCGCCGCGTCCACGGCCTCCGCCAGCCGCTCCGGGTCGTTGTCGGAACCGACGACGACCGCCCCCGCCTCGGCCAGCCTGAGCAGTGCCGCCCGTCCCGCGGGTCCCCCCGCGCCGGCCACCGCGATCACCGCACCGTCGAGCGCCCCGTTCCCCATGGTCATCGCCTCCTGCACAGTGGTGTGAACGAGATCGCTCACGCGGCGATCCGCTCGGCGCCGTCCGCCGTGATACCCCGGGTCGAGGCGATCACGTTCTTCAGTTTCTTGGACAGTGCCTCGTAGAACATGCTCAGTGGAAACTCGTCCGGAAGCACGTCATCGACGAGCTTCCGCGGCGGCTGCGCCAGGTCCAGGGCGTCGGGGCCCTTGGCCCACTTGGATCCCGGGTGCGGGGAGAGGTAGCGGGAGACCAGCTCGTAGCCGGCGAACCAGTGGACGAGCTTGGGGCGGTCGATGCCGTCGCGGTACAGCGTCTCGATCTCGGCGCACAACTGGTTGGTGACCTGCGGGGCGCGGTCCCAGTCGATGGTGAGCTTGTTGTCGGTCCAGCGGACGACGTCGTGCTTGTGCAGGTAGGCGAAGAGCAGCTGGCCGCCGAGGCCGTCGTAGTTGCGGACCCGCTCGCCGGTGACCGGGAAGCGGAACATGCGGTCGAACAGCACCGCGACCTGTACGTCACGCGCCTGCGGGACGCCGTCGCCGGCGAGCTTGACGGCCTCCTTGAAGGCGGTGAGGTCGCAGCGCAGCTCCTCCAGGCCGTACATCCAGAACGGCTGGCGCTGCTTGATCATGAACGGGTCGAAGGGCAGGTCGCCGTGGCTGTGGGTGCGGTCGTGGACCATGTCCCACAGGACGAACGCCTCTTCGCAGCGCTTCTGGTCGTGCACCAGCGCGGCGACGTCCTCGGGCAGATCGAGGCCCAGGAGGTCGACGGCGGCGGCGGACACCCGGCGGAAGCGGGCGGCCTCACGGTCGCAGAAGATGCCGCCCCAGGTGAACCGCTCGGGAGCCTCGCGCACGGCGATGGTCTCGGGGAAGAGCACCGCGGAGTTGGTGTCGTAGCCCGCGGTGAAGTCCTCGAACGAGATGCCGCAGAACAGCGGGTTGTCGTAGCGGGTGCGCTCCAGCTCGGCCAGCCAGTCCGGCCACACCATGCGCAGCACGACCGCCTCGAGGTTGCGGTCCGGGTTGCCGTTCTGCGTGTACATCGGGAAGACGACCAGATGCTGGAGGCCGTCCTCACGGTGCGCGGCCGGGTGGAAGGCCAGCAGCGAGTCAAGGAAGTCGGGCACCTCGAAGCCGCCTTCGGCCCAGCGGATCAGGTCCTTCGCCAGTGCCTCGTGGTAGGCGCGGTCGTGCGGGAGCAGCGGGGAGAGCTCGGCGAGGGCGTCGGTCACCCGGCGCACCTCCGCCTCGGCCTCGGCAGGAGCCGGGGCGCCCTCGGCGTCGAGGTCGATCGACCCGTCCTTCGCCTGCCAGGGCCTGATCCGCTCCACGGCATCCTTGAGCACGGGCCACGCCGGGTGCTCGACCACCCTGGCCGCCGAAGGAACGTGCCCCTTCGTACCCGCCTGCGCAAGAATTTCCGTCATATCCCATCCTCCAGCGAAGAAACTGCTTGCGCAGACCGTATACATACGAGGTTTCTTCCAGCAAGGAACACCTCAGTAAATTATCCTGCGCCACCCCGGCCGTCACCGCACTTTTTCCTGCCCATCACGCGGTTGGGTGACACTCCTCGACTTCGATGTTCAGCATCTGGACGGGGCGGGCACAGGCGATACGGTCCAGGAGGGCCGCAGGGACGCGGCCCCGCGCCGCTGTCGACGGAAGCGAGTCGCATCTTGAACTTCCTCACCATCGGTCACCGCGGAGTCATGGGTGTCGAGCCCGAGAACACCCTCCGGTCCTTCGTCGCCGCCCAGGAGGCCGGCCTCGACGTGATCGAACTCGATCTGCATCTGAGCAAGGACGGCGCGCTCGTCGTCATGCACGACACGGACCTGGACCGCACGACGGACGGCACGGGACCGATCGCCGACCGGACCGTCGCCGAACTGCGTGCCCTGGACGCCGGGCGCGGCGAGCACGTCCCCGTCTTCGAGGAGGTGCTGGACGCCGTCCACGCGCCGCTGCAGGCCGAGATCAAGGACGTGCAGGCGGCCAGGGCACTGGCCGAGGTGATGAACCGGCGGGATCTGGCGGGCCGGATCGAGGTGTCCTCGTTCCACGACGACGCGATCGCCGAGATCGCCCGCCTGGTGCCCGGCGTACGCACCGCGCTCGTCGCGAGCCGCTACGGCCCCGACGTAGTGGAGCGGGCGGTCGCGGCCGGCGCGTCGACCGTCTGCCTGAACATCCGCCGCCTCACCCTGGAGATCGTCGAGCAGGCCCGCAAGGCCGACCTGAGGATCATCGGCTGGGTGGTGAACACCCAGGACCACCTCAGACTGGTCCGGGCCCTCGGGCTCGACGGCGCGACCACCGACTACCCGGAGATCAAACGCACCGGCCGCTTCACCGCGTGACGGCCCGGGCGCCCGTGCCGGTCGGGACCGCCCCGTGCCGGCCGGGCCGGCACGGGGCGGCGGGGACGGCACGGGGGCGGGCGCTTATAAACAACTGAAGCAGCCCACCAAAAAAATTGTTTAGAAATAGGGGGGGGCCGGATCAA
>NZ_JBHXQZ010000139.1:0-15145 GCF_042717095.1 Streptomyces sp. NPDC058632
CGGCCGGGGGCAGGCTGCCCCCGGCCGGCCCCGTGCCGTCACCGCCGCCAGGGGCCCGTGACCGCGAACGTCGTCCCGGGGTCGTAGCAGTTGACGTACATCGTCCGGCCGTCCGGGGAGAACGCGACCCCGGCGAATTCGCCGAAGTCGGGGTCCTCGGGAGTGCCCCTGTTCTGGCGGTTGCGGGCCAGCGCGTACACCTCGCCGCGCCGGGTGACGCCGTAGACGTGCTGCGCGCCGCCGCCGTCCTCGCAGACCATCAGGCCGCCGCCGGGGGCGAGGCAGATGTTGTCCGGTGACTCGCCGGGGAGCTGTACGCCGGTGTCCGGCCCGAAGACGATCACCAGCGTCAGGCGGTGCCGGTCCGGGTCGTGGCGCCAGATCTGCCCGTAGTGGTCGCCGGCCGATCCTTCCGCGCTGCGGGCGAAGGACGACACGAAGTACACCGACCGCCCGCCCCAGTAACAGCCCTCCAGCTTCTGTGCGTGCGTGACGCCGCCGGTGCCGAAGTCCTGGAGACGGATGGGCGTTTCGGTGGCCGACGGATCCGGTACGTCCACCCACTCGACGCCGTCGAACCGGGCGCCCGTCTCCTGGACCGAGGACAGGTCCGGCACGCCCGGCACCCGCATCGCCTGGAGCCGGCCGCCCGCGCGCAGCGAGCCGGTGCCGCCCAGCGGCTTGTCGGGCAGGAACCGGTAGAAGAGACCGAAAGGCCGTTCGAAGGCGTCCTCCGTCTCGTAGACGACGCCCCGTTTCGGGTCGACCGCGATCGCCTCGTGCTGGAAGCGGCCCATCGCGGTCAGCGGTACGGCGCCGGTGCGGCGCGGGTCGGCGCCGTCGACCTCGAAGATGTAGCCGTGATCCTCGGCGTAGCCGTTGGTGCCCGCCTTGTCCTCGGTCTCCTCGCAGGTCAGCCAGGTGCCCCAGGGCGTCGGCCCGCCCGCGCAGTTGACGGCCGTACCGGCGATCGCGACCCGCTCCGAGAGCACCCGGCCGCGGGAGTCCAGGGCCAGCGACGTACAGCCGCCCTTGCCCTCCGGGTCGTAGGTCAGGCCCTCGATCACCGGGACCGGGATTCTGCCGTCGGCGCGGTTCTCGTGGTTGCGGACCAGGTGGATCCGGCCGTGCCCGCCCGCGAAGGCGGCCATGCCGTCGTGGTTGGAGGGGACCGGGCCCTCGCCGGAGCGCAAAGGGTCGCCCTCGCGGGACAGCACCCGGTAGCGGAAACCTTTCGGCAGGTCGAGCAGCCCGTCGGGGTCGGGGACGAGGGGGCCGTAGTCGTGGTGGCCCAGGTGCTGCGCGGCGGCGGCAGCGGGGGTGAACAGCTCGGAGAGGGCGCCGGAGAACGCGACGCCGATGCCCAGAGCGCCGGAACGGGCGAGCAGCTGACGTCGGGTCGAGGGCGGGAATCCGGTGTCGGACCCTGTTTCCGGCGTGCCTGTTTCTGACATGGGGGAACCTTCCTGTTGGCGGACAGGAACTGTGGTCCCGCCGTGTCTACCACCTGCCGTGAGTCACGGGAACCACGCGCGGAGCACGTGTCACGCGTCGGTCCGGGGGTGCTCGAGTGTCAGGGGTCCGGGGTCGGCGGCGGGGCCGGGGCCGACGTGGGTACTGGGGCCGGAGCGGCTTTGGGGCCTGTGTCCGGGGCCAGGCGCCCGAAGTCCTGGGCCGGGCGATCGGTGTCCGGGGCCAGGCCCCTGCCCGCGCCTTCGTCCCTGCCCCTCTCCTCCTCTGTCACTCCCTCTCCGCCGCCGTTCCCCCGCCGGCCGGCCGGCGGTCCGGGTTCCTCGAGGGCGCGTTCCTGTCGCACCGGATTCTGGGCTGCCCGTTCCAGGAAGCGCAGCAGCTCCACCGGGAAGGGCAGCACGAGAGTCGAGTTCTTCTCGGCGGACACCGCCACGATGGTCTGGAGCAGCCGCAGTTGCAGCGCGGAGGGCGTGTCCGCCATCTGCTGGGCCGCTTCGGCGAGCTTCCTGGACGCCTGGAGTTCGGCGTCGGCGTTGATGACCCGGGCCCGCCGCTCACGGTCGGCCTCCGCCTGGCGGGCCATGGACCGCTTCATGGTGTCGGGCAGCGAGACGTCCTTGATCTCGACCCGGTCGATCTGCACACCCCAGCCGACCGCGGGGCTGTCGATCATCAGCTCCAGGCCCTGGTTCAGCTTCTCCCGGTTGGACAGCAGGTCGTCGAGGTCGCTCTTGCCGATGATCGAACGCAGCGACGTCTGCGCCATCTGGGACACCGCGAACCGGTAGTCCTCCACGTTCACGAGCGCCGCGGAGGCGTTCACGACCTTGAAGTAGACGACCGCGTCGACCCGCACGGTCACGTTGTCCCGGGTGATGCCCTCCTGCGCGGGCACCGGCATCGTGACGATCTGCAGATTCACCTTGTGCAGCCGGTCCACGAAGGGGACGATCATGGTGAACCCCGGCCGACGCGCCTCACCGTGCAGCCGGCCGAGGCGGAAGACCACGCCCCGCTCGTACTGCTTGACGACCCTCGCCGCCGCGGCGAGATAGGCGACGCCCGCGGCACCGGTGGCGACGGCCGCGGTGAGCAGCTCCTCCAACATGACGACCTCCCGTCAGAGGTCCGCCGCGTACATTTTCATCCGCTTCTGCAAGGATATGCTCGGACCCGGCCCGGGGCCATGCCTTGGCCCCGGACCTGACGCCATCGGCGCACAAGGGCGTGTCCGGCTGATCATGCCGAAGACGCGGGGTCCGGTACGCCCTCGCCCTGAGGCCGCACGCACCGGACCCCGCTCATCCGGCTGGAAAGACGCGGCCGGTCACCTGGGACCTGATCCGCCGGACGGAGCCTGAACCGCGGTGACCCGTGTGTCGTCGTCCGTCGATTTCGTCTTCGGACCCCCCGTTGTCCTCACGGGCACCGTGCCGGCCGCGCTGTGCCGCTCCGTCCAGTTCCCCAGTGCCGTACGGCAGGCGTGGTCCAGGTGCTGGAGGCCGGTCAGGTCCAGCTCGACCGGACGGTCCTCGGGCAGCGACTCCAGGGTGTCGAGAATCCGTGGCAGCCGCAGGAAGGTCGCGTTGCCCGACAGATACACCTGGATCGGCCCCGCCCCCTTGTCCACGACCTCCAGCTTCGCGTGCGAGGCCTCCCAGGCGGTCTTGACGACCGACAGCGCCAGACCGATCAGCACGCCCTCGAACATGTTCACCACGACGATCGACACGGCGGTGACGGCCAGGATCAGCGCTTCTCCCCGTTGCCCCCGCCACAGCGCGACGACCTGACGGAACGGGATCAGCTTCCAGCCCGCGTGGACCAGGATCCCGGCCAGCGCGGGCAGCGGGATCAGCGCCAGCGCGGACGGCAGCAGCGTGGCGAACAGCAGCAGCCACACGCCGTGCATCACCCGGGACGCCTTGGTCCGGGCGCCCGCCCGGACATTGGCCGAGCTGCGCACGATGACCGCGGTCATGGGCAGCGCGCCGAGGACCCCACACACCGTGTTGCCCGCGCCCTGCGCCATGAGCTCCTTGTCGTACCGGGTGCGCGGACCGTCGTGCAGCCGGTCCACCGCCGCGGCGCTGAACAGGCTCTCGGCGGAGGCGATCAGGGTGAAAGCGACGATCGTGCCGATGAGGCCGACGCTCGCCAGTTCGCCGAAGGCGTCGGCGCCGGGCGGCTGGACGGCGCCGAGCAGACCCTGCACTTCGACCGTCGCGACGGGCAGCCCGAACGCGAGGGTGACCGCAATCGCCAGCAGGACCGCCGCGAGCGCGCCGGGCACGGCCCCGGCCGGTCCCGGCATCCGCCGCCACAGCACCATCAGGGCGACGGTGCCCGCGCCTACGGCGAGCGAGGCGAGTGCCTCCGGGCTGCCCAGCGCGTCCACGACGGCGCCGGGCAGCCCGAGGATCTTGTCGACACCGGCGGCGGGCGCCTCCAGCCCGGCCGCCGCGTACAACTGGCCCGCGATGAGCACCAGGCCGATACCGGCCAGCATGCCCTCGACGACCGAGACCGATATGGCGCGGAACCAGCGTCCGAGCCGCAGGGCGCCCATGACCAGCTGGAGCATCCCGGCGGCCAGCACGATCACACCGAGCGCGGGCAGCCCGTAGGAGTCGACCGCCTCGAAGACCAGCACGGTCAGCCCGGCGGCCGGCCCGGACACCTGGAGGCTGCTGCCCGGCAGCAGACCGGTGACCAGACCGCCCACGATGCCGGTGATCAGTCCCAGTTCGGCCGGGACACCGGAGGCGACGGCGACGCCCACGCACAGCGGAAGGGCGACGAGGAACACGACGAGCGAGGCGGTGAAGTCCTGCCGCAGATGAGGGAACCTGGACACGGCCGTGCTCACAGGGCCTCGAACGCGTCGGTCGCGGCGCGGTGTTCGCGCACCGCGCCGGTGTGCACCTCGTAGTACCAGCCGTGCAGCCTCAGCCGCCCGGACGCCAGCCGCTGCTCGACGCACGGGTAGGAGCGCAGCCGCAGCAGCTGCGCCAGGACGTGGTGCTGCACGGCGTCGGCGCAGGCCGGGTCCGTCGCGTCGGAGACCGTGGGTTCGTCGGCGGCGTGCGCCAGCCAGTCGCGCACGGCCGGTACGGCGCCCAGGTCGTCGCCGCGCACCAGCGCGCCGATGGCCCCGCAGTGGGAGTGGCCGCAGACCACGATGTCCTTCACACCCAGGACCTGCACGGCGTACTCGACGGTGGCGGCCTCGGCGGTGGGGTGCCCGGAGGCGTACGGCGGGACGATGTTGCCCGCGGTGCGCAGCTCGAAGAGCTCGCCGGGCCGGGCGCCCGTGATCAGGGCCGGTACGACCCGGGAGTCGGAACAGGTGATGAACAGGACGTCGGGGGACTGGCCCTCGGCGAGGCGGGCGAACTCCTCAGGGCGCTGACCGAATGTGCGGGCGTTGTCGATGAGGGGCTGCATGTGGTGATTCCTCCTGGCGCGCAGTGGGGGCGCGTCGGACGGGCATGACAGGTGGGGGAACGCGTTTTCGGGAGAATCCTTGGCCTTTGATTCACAGGCCGTATATGCGTTTGTGAAGGATTCCGGGGACGCTGGGGTGAAGCCCGGGTAAAGAGACGGTGGGGGCCGAGGGTGTGGCCGCGATCGCCGGACCTCGGGGCATGTGTTCCTCGAGGCGGTTCGCGCCTCTTGGGTATGCCAACGATCGGTCAATGATTGGTCAAGAAACACGTTAACCCTGCAAAGGTCTTTGCAGGGTCGAATCGACGTTCCGCGCGGGAAGGTGCCTGAAAAAAAGAGGTGGGATGGCCTGAAACGGCCCCCGCCCGGAGGGGTGACCGGGTGTCAGGCTCTGCGGGTCACCGGGTCACCGGGTCACCGGGTCGCCGGGTCACCGGGTCACCGGGTTCCGGTGAGCCGGCCGGCGTCCCGGGCCAGGGCGGTGAGGCGGGAGATGGCCCGGAAGTACTTCTTGCGGTAGCCGCCCTTCAGCATCTCCTCGCTGAACAGCTCGTCGAACGGCAGCCCCGAGGCGAGCACGGGCACCTCGCGGTCGTAGAGCCGGTCGGCGAGGACGACGAGACGCAGCGCCGTCGACTGGTCCGGCACCGGCCGCACGCCGGTCAGGCACACGGCGGCGAGCGAGTCGGTCAGGGCGCCGTACCGGCTGGGGTGCACCTTCGCGAGGTGGTCCAGCAGGTCCGCGAAGCCGTCCAGCGAGGCGCCCTCGGTGGCGTACGCCGTCTTGGTCACCAGTTCGTCGGTGTACGGCGGCGGTGCCTTCGGCAGGCCGCGGTGGCGGTAGTCCTCGCCGTCGATGCGCAGGGCGCGGAAGTGGGCCGACAGGCCCTGGATCTCACGCAGGAAGTCGGCCGAGGCGAACCGGCCCTCGCCGAGTCTGCCCGGCAGCGTGTTGGAGGTGGCGGCGAGCGCGACGCCCGCCTCGACCAGCCTGCCGAGCAGGGTGGAGACGAGCACGGTGTCGCCGGGGTCGTCCAGCTCGAACTCGTCGATGCACAGGAGCCGGTGGCCGGAGAGGGTCTTCACCGTCTGCTGGAAGCCGAGGGCGCCGACCAGGTTGGTCAGCTCCACGAAGGTGCCGAACGCCTTCAGCGCGGGCTCGGCCGGGGTGGCGTGCCAGAGGGAGGCCAGCAGGTGGGTCTTGCCGACGCCGTACCCGCCGTCGAGGTAGACGCCGCGGGGGCCTGCCGGGGCGGGCTTCGCCGCCTTCCCGAAGCCGAACAGCCTGCGCCTGCCGGAACCGCCGGCGGGGGCTTCGCCGAGACCCGCCGCGAAGCCCTCGAGGACGCGCACGGCCTCGGTCTGGCTGGGCTGGTTCGGGTCCGGTATGTACGTGTCGAAGCGGACCGCGTCGAACCGCGGCGGCGGCACCATCTCGGCGACGAGCCGGTCCGCGGGGACATGCGGCTCACGGGCGCACAGGGACAGCGGGGCCGCTTCGGCTGTGACACCGGGCCGGGATGCGGGGGAGGAGGACACGCTTACTCATACTACGGGGCGTGGAACACTGCGGTTCATGCGACGCCTGTTCCCTGTGACCGACGAAACAGCAGCTCCCACGGCGAGTGCCGGTACGTCCGGCGACGGCCCGGGAGCCGCGCGGGAGGGTGGCGGCCGGGAGTGGAGCCCGGCCGAACTGGCAGCCGCGTACGCCTACCCGGAGCCGGAGCCCGGTGGGCGCCGGCAGCCGTGGCTGCGGGCCAACATGGTGTCGACGCTCGACGGCGCAGCCCAGCACGAGGGCCGCTCGCAACCCATCTCCAGCCCGGCCGACATGCGTGTCTTCGGCACGCTGCGGGCCCTCGCGGATGTCGTGCTCGTCGGTGCGGAAACGGTTCGTCAGGAGGGCTACCGTCCGGCACGCGCGCGTGCCGGGTTCGCGGCGGCGCGGGAGGCCGCCGGGCAGGGACCGGCGGCGGCGATCGCGGTCGTGTCCGCGAGCCTGGACCTGGACTTCTCCCTGCCGCTGTTCACCTCCCCGCTGGTGCCCACCCTGATCCTCACCGGCACCGCCGCGCCCCCGGACCGGGTCGCCGCCGCCGAGTCGGCCGGGGCCCGGGTCGTGACCGCCGGGGAGGGTGCCGGCGTGGACCCGGCGCGGGCGGTCCGGGAGCTCGCGGAGCTGGGGTGCACCCGGCTGCTGACCGAGGGCGGTCCGCGGCTGCTGGGGCAGCTGGTGGCGGCCGGCGTGCTGGACGAACTCTGTCTGACCGTCGCCCCGATGCTCGTCGCGGGTGACGCTCAGCGCATTGCCGGTGGGCCCTCTGTGACACTTCCGCGGCGTTTCACGCTGAAGGCGATGTTGGAGGAGGACGGTTTCCTGTTCACGCGGTACGCGCGGTCCTGATCCGGATGCGGCCGGACATGGCCGGATCAGGACCGTGCGTGGCCCGGCACGGCCGGAAGGACCGAGGCGGGCGGCCGGAAACGTCCGGAAACGGGTTCTATGGTTGCCGCTGGTCCGGTAATCGGCGGAATGTTCTGTTCCGCTTGGTGTCGCGGCGGGCAGACTGAATCCGGCAGTGCCCGTGCGAACGCGGGGCAGGATGGTTTCCGCAGGGCCTGGCTCGGCCCACGGGGAGAGAGGGCCCGCAGCCCTCCGAGGAGAAGGGGCGCCTGGTGTTCACCAGCGTACTGATGATCGAGAAGGCCCTGACGTCCGCCGACGTGGAGTTCGTCACCACCTTGCACGGCGACGAGGCGGTCACCTTCCAGGTGCTGCTCCAGCCGCGCGGGGAGCAGGCGGACCGGCTGCTTCGGGCCATCGACGACGTGGCCCTCGGCGAACTCGACGACGCCGTCCGCGAGGGGGAGACCCCCGAGGGCGAGGAGGCCAAGACCATGGGGGAGCGGGCCCTGGAGGTGTCCCTGCAGGCCCTGCGAGCCGCCGGTCACGAGGCCGGCGGCCGGCTGATCGAGGACCACCCCCTGGACGCGTTGAGAACGATGGTCCAGGAGACCGGGGCGGACGAGGTGATCGTGCTCACCGACCCGCACTACGTGGAGGAGTTCTTCCACCGCGACTGGGCCTCCCGGGCCCGGCACAAGGTGGGGGTACCGGTGCTGAAACTGTTCTCGCACAGCAAGGCATAGGCTGGGGCGGCGCCTTCCCACGAGGGCGCGAAGACACTCGTCACCACTGGGGAGAAACACGCATGGCACCCGGCCTTCCTACCGCCATGGACCGACCGCACTTCATCGGCATCGGCGGCGCCGGGATGTCGGGCATCGCGAAGATCCTCGCGCAGCGCGGCGCCGAGGTGGCCGGCAGCGACGCCAAGGAGTCCGCCACCGCCGAGGCGCTGCGCGCGCTGGGTGTCACCGTGCACATCGGGCACGCCGCCGGGCACCTGGCCGACGACGCGAGCTGCGTGGTCGTGTCGTCGGCGATCCGCGAGGACAACCCGGAGCTGGTCCGCGCGGCCGAGCTGGGTGTGCCCGTGGTCCACCGCTCCGACGCGCTGGCCGCCCTCATGGAGGGCCTGCGCCCGATCGCGGTGGCCGGCACCCACGGCAAGACCACGACCACCTCGATGCTGGCCGTCTCCCTGACCGAGCTGGGCCGCCGGCCGTCGTACGCCATCGGCGGCGACCTGGACGTGCCCGGTTCCAACGCGCTGCACGGTGACGGCGAGATCTTCGTCGCCGAGGCGGACGAGTCCGACCGCAGCTTCCACACATACGCGCCCGAGGTCGCGATCATCCTCAACGTGGAGCTGGACCATCACGCCAACTACGCGTCCATGGAGGAGATCCACGAGTCCTTCGAGACGTTCGTCGGCCGGATCCTGCCCGGCGGAACGCTGGTGATCTCGTCGGACCACGAGGGCGCGCGGGAGCTGACCCGTCGGCTGGGCGGCTCGGTGCGGACCGTGACGTACGGCGAGGCGGCGGACGCCGACGTGCGGGTGACATCGGTCGTACCGCAGGGGCTGAAGAGCGAGGTGACCGTCGAGTTCGAGGGCGCCCCGCTCACCTTCACGGTGTCCGTCCCGGGCCGCCACTACGCGCACAACGCGGTGGCCGCGCTCGCCGCGGGCGTCGCGCTCGGCATCCCGGCCGCCGAACTGGCCACGGCGCTGGCCGCGTACACCGGGGTGAACCGGCGCCTCCAGCTCAAGGGCGAGGCGGCGGGCGTCCAGGTCGTCGACTCCTACGCGCACCACCCGACCGAGATGACCGCCGACCTGGAGGCGATGCGCGCCGCCGCGGGCGACGCGCGCATCCTGGTCGTCTTCCAGCCGCACCTCTTCTCCCGCACCCGGGAGCTGGGCAGGGAGATGGGCCAGGCCCTGGCACTGGCCGACTCCTCGGTGGTCCTCGACATCTACCCGGCCCGCGAGGACCCGATTCCCGGTGTCACGAGCGAGCTGATCATCGACGCGGCGCGGGCGGCGGGCGCGGACGTGACGCCGGTGCACGACAGGACGGAGATCCCGGAGGCCGTCGCGGGAATGGCGAAGCCCGGTGATCTGGTTCTCACCATGGGAGCGGGCGACGTCACCGACCTCGGCCCGCTGATCCTGGACCGTCTGTCGGAGTAAGCAGCGTCGAACCAAGAACGTCGACGTAGGAGTGGAAGGGCTGGAGCCTCATGTCGTACGACGTGGAGAAGCCGGACGAGCAGTGGCGCGCGGAGCTGTCGCCGTCCGAGTACGCCGTTCTGCGCCAGGCGGCCACGGAGCCGGCCTTCACCGGTGAGTACACCGACACCAAGACCGAGGGTGTCTACTCGTGCCGCGCCTGCGGTGCCGAACTGTTCACCTCGGGGACCAAGTTCGAGTCGCACTGCGGCTGGCCCTCCTTCTACGACCCGCGGGACTCCGACGCGGTCGAACTGATCGAGGACCGGTCGCACGGCATGATGCGCACCGAGGTGCGCTGCTCCCGCTGCGGCTCGCACCTCGGGCACGTGTTCGAGGGTGAGGGGTATGCGACGCCCACGGACCAGCGGTACTGCATCAACAGCATCTCGCTGAAGCTGCAGCCCACCGAGGGCTGAACCGCGTAGAACGCCGCATACCGAAGGGCCGCCGGAACTCCCGGCGGCCCTTCGGACGTCCTCGAGGGCCTGCCGGCCGGTGCGCAGCAGATGGCCGAGGAGCAGGGCGAGGACCGCCTGTCCGGCGGGCCGGGCGCGCGGGGCGGGCCGCCGCCGGATCAGCAGGCCACTTTCGCACCGGCGCAGTCCGGCCACCGTCGCGGAACCGGCGATCAGCACCGGCCGGGCCGCGGACCTCGGGCCGCCGTCCGCGGTGCGCCGCAACACCGTCCGCAGCCGTGCCATCAGTTCCTCCGCGGCGAACGGCTTGACCAGGTAGTCGTCCCCGCCCCGGGTCAGCCCGGCCACCCGGTCGGCGACCCCGTCACGCGCGGTGAGGAACACCACAGGCAACAGCGCCCGTGAGCCGCGCAGCCGGTCCAGCACGCCGAAGCCGTCGACGTCGGGCAGCATCACATCGAGCACCACGATGTCCGGCCGGAACGTGGCGGCCCGACGCAGGGCCTCCTCACCGGAGTGGGCGGTGACGGCCTCCCAGCCCTCGTACCGGGCAACGGTCGCCACCGGGTCGGCTATCGGCGGATCATCGTCCACGACGAGCAGTCGTGCTTTCTCCACCCGCCCATACTGCGGCACCCGGTTCCCAAGGTGTTCCGAACAGCGGGGTCCAGGAAGGGTTTCCCATGGGGGGCGTGGGGCAGGTGGCGGCGTGGGGCAGCCCGTCCGGCGGGCGGTCGTGCCACCGACGGGGGCGCACGGGGACACGGGCAACGCGTTCTCCGGGCGGTGTCGGAGGTGCCGTCTACACTCGACCGGCGGCAGACCGCGCGGCCGTCTCGGCCAGAAGTTTCCAGCCACCCGAAGGGCATCCGGCGTCTTGATACGGATCGAATCAGTCACGAAGCGCTACCCGGACGGCACGGTGGCGGTCGACCGGCTCTCCCTGGAGATTCCCGACCGTTCCATCACCGTCCTCGTCGGACCGTCTGGCTGTGGCAAGACGACCACCCTGCGCATGATCAACCGCATGGTCGAACCCACCGAGGGAACGATCCTGCTCGACGGCGAGGACATCCAGCGCCGGCCGGTCACCACCCTGCGCCGGTCCATGGGGTACGTCATCCAGAACGCCGGACTGTTCCAGCACCGCACCATCGTCGACAACATCGCCACCGTGCCCCGCATGCTCGGCTGGGGCAAGCAGCGGGCCCGGGAGCGGGCGGCGGAGCTGATGGAGCGGGTGGGCCTCGACACCGCCATGGCCAAGCGGTACCCGTACCAGCTCTCCGGCGGCCAGCAGCAGCGTGTCGGGGTGGCGCGGGCGCTCGCCGCGGACCCGCCGGTGCTGCTGATGGACGAGCCGTTCTCGGCCGTCGACCCGGTGGTCCGCAAGGGCCTCCAGGACGAACTCCTGCGGATCCAGGAGGAGCTGGGCAAGACCATCGTCTTCGTCACCCACGACATCGACGAGGCGGTCAAACTCGGCACGATGGTCGCCGTCCTGCGTGAAGGCGGCCGGCTCGCCCAGTACGCGCCGCCCGCCGAGCTGCTGTCCGACCCCGCCGACGCGTTCGTCGAGGACTTCCTCGGCGCCGACCGGGGCATCCGCCGGCTCTCCTTCCTCACCACCGCCGCGCTGGAACTGGCCACCGACACCGTGATCCCGCCGGACGCCACCGCCGAACGGATCGGCGCCGCCGACGCCGCCCACCTCCTGGTGACCGACGACGAGGGGCGCCCGCTCGGCTGGTCCGAGCCGCGCCGGCTGACCGCCGGGGACATCCGCACCGACCAGCTCCTGCCGTACGGGCGGCCGTTCGTGCCCGGAGTGGACTCGCTGCGGGTCGCGCTCGACTGCGCCGTGCTCTCCCCGACCGGCTGGGCCGTCGCCGTGGACGACGCCGGCCGGGTGCGGGGCGTCGTCTCCCAGCAGACCATCGGCGACGCCATCCGCACCGCGCACCAGGACGACCGCACCGGCGACGAGAAGGTCGCCGGATGAACGGCTTCTTCGACATCCCCAGCGACCTCCAGCACACCTGGACCGGTCTGATCGGACTGCACCTGCGGGAGGCGCTGATCCCGGTCGCGGCCGGGCTGCTGCTCGCACTGCCCATCGCCCAGCTGTGCGGCCGCTTCCGCTGGCTGTACCCGCCGGTGCTCGGCCTGACGACCGTGCTGTACGCCATCCCGTCCCTGGCGTTCTTCGTCGTCCTGATCGACTACACCGGCCAGACCGAACTCACCGTGATGATCCCGCTGGCCCTGTACAGCCTGGTGGTGCTGATCCCGGCGATCGTCGACGGCGTGCGCTCGGTCCCGGACGAGACCCTGGCCGCCGCCACCGCCATGGGCTTCGGCCCCGTACGGCGCTACACCCAGGTGCAGTTGCCGATCGCCGCGCCCGCCATCATCGCCGGCCTGCGGGTCGCCACCGCGTCCAGCATCTCCCTGGTCAGCGTCGGCGCCCTGATCGGCAACCAGGGCGCCCTCGGCAACCTGCTCGCGGCCGCGCAGAAGTACGACCGGCCCGAGTTCGCGGTGAACGCCGTGCTCACCATGGCCGTCCTGGCGATCCTGTGCGACGTCCTCCTGGTCCTGCTCAGGGTTCTGCTCACGCCCTGGATGCCACGCGGTGCGCAGTCCGTTTCCGGGGCCAAGTCCGCCGTGCGCCCGGGACAGTTCGAAGAAGCCGAGGTCGAGGCCCTGTGAACATCTTCGACTTCGCCAACGCGTTCTTCAGCGACAGCGCCAACTGGCAGGGCTACGACGGCGTTCCGCAGCGTTTCCTCGAGCACGTCCAGTACTCGCTGCTGGCGCTCGCCGTCGCCGCCGCGATCGGCCTGCCCGTCGGCCTGCTGACCGGGCACACCGGCCGCGGCGGGAACGCGCTCGCCTTCATCGCCAACGCCGCCCGCGCCCTGCCCAGTTTCGGCCTGCTGGTGCTGGTGGTCCTGCTGATCGGCTTCGGCCTGCTGCCCGTGATGATCCCGCTGGTCGTCCTGGCCGTCCCGCCGATCCTGGTGACCACCTACGAGGCCGTCCGCACCGTGGACCCCTCCCCGGTGGACGCCGCCCGCGGCATGGGCATGCCCGAGTCGCGGATCCTCTTCCAGGTCGAGGTGCCGGTGGCGCTGCCGCTCATCCTCAGCGGACTGCGCTCGGCGGCCATCCAGATCGTCTCGACGGCCACCATCGCCGCGTACGTCAGCCTCGGCGGCCTCGGCCGGTACATCATCGACGGGCTCTACCAGCGCGACTACGAGAAGGTGGTCGGCGGCGCCACCCTGGTGGCGGCCCTGGCGCTCGTCACGCTCACGCTGTTCTGGGCGGCGGGACGCTTCGTGGTGTCACCCGGGGTGCGCAGGCGGTAGGAGCGGGCACCGGGGCCGCCCGTCGAGCGGTCCGACGCGTACGAGCACCAACCGTGATCCGGCCGCGCTTGACGGAGAGTGAAGCGGCTGGATTGGATCGGTGGATGACTCATACCGCGAAGAGCAGCTGGTCCAGGACGAGGCACACCGGTGCGGCGGCCGTCGCGCTCACCGCCGCGGCGGCCCTGCTCGCGGGCTGTTCGTCCGGCGACACCTCCGACAACCCCCTCGAGGAGGAGAAGGCGGAGGCAGGCACCGTCGTCGTCGGCTCCAACAACTTCGCCGAGAGCACCCTGCTCGCCGACATCTACGGCGAGGCACTCAGGGCCAAGGGCCTCAAGGTCACCTACAAACACAACATCGGCAGCCGGGAGACGACCTACGGTCTGATGAAGAACGGCTCCATCACCGTTCTGCCCGAGTACAACGGCTCCCTGCTCGCCTACCTCGACCCCGAGGCCGAGCAGGAGTCCACGGAGGCCGTCAACACCGCCGTCAAGGCCGAGCTCGACAAGAAGCTGACGCTGCTGGACCCGTCGCCGGCCGAGGACAAGGACTCGGTCGGCGTCAACGCCGAGACCGCGAAGAAGTACGGCCTCACCGAGTCGTCGACGCTCGCCGACCTCAAGGACATCGCGCCGGAGCTGGTGATCGGCGGTTCGCCCGAGTTCCAGACCCGGCGCCAGGGCCTGGAGGGCCTGAAGTCCGTCTACGGGCTGGAGTTCAAGTCGTTCAAGGCGCTGGACGCGGGCGGCCCGCTGACCCAGGCGGCGCTCACCCAGAACGAGGTGCAGGCGGCGGACATCTTCACCACGGACCCGACGATCGTGAAGGAGAAGTTCGTCGTCCTGGGAGACCCGGAGAACCTCTTCGGTTTCGCCAACGTGACCCCGCTGGTCCACAAGGACGCCCTCTCCCAGGAGGGTGTCGACGCGCTCAACGAGGTCTCCGCGAAGCTGGACACCGAGACCCTGCTCGACCTCGACGCCCAGGTCCAGCTGGACAAGAAGGACCCGCTGGACGTGGCGAAGGCCTGGCTGGAGTCGGCCGGACTGGTCTGACGGGGGACGGCGGCCGTCCCCGGACGCTCCGTCGGCCGAGGATTCCCCCGGGGGTGACGATTCTTCCCCCGGGGGGTGGGGCGCGGTCCGCGAAGGGCCGCGCCCCACCCGCGTTCCCGGCGCGCCCCACCGCACCTCACTCGCGCCTCACCCCGCCGGCGTGGCGGCGGCGATCAGCCGGTCCAGCAGGGCGATCAGCACGTCCCTGGACGACGTCCGGTCCCGCGCGTCGCACAGCAGCACCGGCACGCCCTCCGGGAGTGCCAGCGACTCCCGGATGTCCTCGACCGGGTAGGGGTGCTCCCCGTGGAAGCCGTTCACGGCGATGACGAACGGGATGCCCCGGCGCTCGAAGAAGTCGATCGCCGCGAAACTGGAGTCGGGCCTGCGCACATCGACCAGGACCACCGCGCCCAGCGCGCCGAGGGACAGGTCGTTCCACATGAACCAGAACCGCTGCTGGCCCGGCGTACCGAACAGGTACAGCACGAGGTCGTCGGAGACGGTGATCCGGCCGAAGTCCAGCGCCACGGTGGTGGCACGTTTCTCCTCGATGCCGTCGAGGTCGTCGACGCCCAGACCCGCCATGGTCAGCGGTTCCTCGGTGCGCAGCGGGGCGATCTCGCTGACCGAGCCGACCATGGTGGTCTTGCCCACGCCGAAGCCCCCGGCGATCAGAATCTTGACCGTGTCGGGTGCCGGACGCTCGGTGGGCGCCGTAGCGGTGA
>NZ_JBHXQZ010000140.1:0-14602 GCF_042717095.1 Streptomyces sp. NPDC058632
GTGTCGAACGTATTCGACGTCTCGAACGGCGGACCGGAGCCGCTCACCGGCCGGCGGCGACCACCGGACGCCCTTCGGGCCGGTCACGCCCGGTGGGCCGGTCAGGGTGGAGGCGTCGCGGCCGGCCCGGGCTCCGGAGACCGTGCCGTTCTTGACGGCGGCCGGCAGGACCGGCTTGGCGCCGCCGCTGGAGCCGATGGAGGATGGGAAGGAGGACATGCCCACGGCCAGGGTGTAGGGGACCAACATGACGCCGCTGCGCTCGACGGGGGTGCGGCCCTCTCCTGTGGGGATGTCGCCGGTGCGTGCCTCTCCGTCCCTCATGAGAGTTCCCTCAGGCCGGAGCGACGGGGCGGGACGGCGTTCCGGTCGGACCGTCGAGAGAGCCGAAGACACAAAAACCATTGACGTGTTCCACGGGGCGGGTCACTACTCCGGACGCGACGGAGGAACGGAAGTCTCATGAACGGCACGCCGCACACCTCCGGTCCGCCGACTCGAGTGGCCAACAAGCAGGCCGACGTTGCGTCACGCATCCGGGCGCCCCGCAGAGGCGGCGTGGTCTGGCGTTACTTCGGTGACGCCCGCTCCACGCTCATGGCCCCCCAGCTGCTGTTGCTGCAGGTGTCGCACCCCGTGGTCGGCGCCGGCGTCGCGGACCACAGCACCTTCCGCGCCGACCCCTGGCCCCGCCTGATCCGTACGCTCCTCTCGCTCACCACGGTCGTCTACGGAGGCCAGGAGGCCGCCACCGCCGAGGCACGCCGCCTCGTCCGGGTGCACACCCCGATGAAGGGCACCGACTCGGCGGGCCGCCGCTACCACGCGCTCGACCCGGAGGCCTACCACTGGGTCCACGCGACCCTCGTCAAAGGCCCCGTGGACGCCCAGCGCCTGTTCGGCAAGGGGATGCGGCAGGAGGAACTGGAGGAGTACTACCGCGGCATGCGGGACGTCGGCCGCGTATGGGGCCTGAAAGAGCATCACCTTCCCCCGGACTGGACGTCCTTCGTCGCCTACTACGACGCGATGGTGGCCCGGCGCCTGGAGCACAACCAGTCGGTCCAGGACGTCCTGGACGCACTCGCCCGCCCCGCCAAGCCGTTCCGATGGATCCCCGGCCCGCTCTGGCGGCCGTTCGCCCGCGTGGCCGCGCACTACGCCCTGCTGGTCACGGTCGGCACCCTGCCACCCGAACTGCGGGAACGGCTGCACCTGAGCTGGAGCAAACGCCAGGAACGCGCCCTGCGGCGCTTCGCTCGACTGGTGCGCCTCCTGATGGCGCTCGTACCGCCGCCGCTCAGGATCGCCGTCTCCCTGGCCCTCGCCCACTGGGCCACCCACCGGCCGGGCACCGACCCCGCCACCCGGCGGCCCCTGGGAGCGTGGTGACCGGCATGGACAGCGGCCACGCACATGCGGCCGGTCCGGACGCGGGCCTCGAACCCGCCTCGACGACGGACGTACCCTGCGCGCCTTCGAGCAACGCATCGGCGAACTCGTCCTCGCCCAGCTGACCGCCGCCCGCCCATCCCGAGGGACCGGTTCACCGGCGAACTGATCCGCCTCGTCCCCGACCGCCTCCGGCCGGAGCCCGCGCAGCCCGACGGCCCGGGGCCGGTGGCCTCGGCCCCGGGAAGGCTCCGTGGATGGAGAAACGGCGTTGAGCTCCTCGACCGGTCGTGTGAACTCCCGGAGAGCGGGAGAGCGGGAGAGCGGGCGGAGAGGCGTGTTCAGGCGGGATCCGTGACGGGGGACGAGGCCGGGCGCGGGACAGGGGGTGCCGGGGCGTACTGGGCGGCCTGGGCGTCGAACATCGCGGCGTAGCGGCCCTGGGCGGCCATCAGTTCCTCGTGGCTGCCCTGTTCGGCCAGGCGGCCCTGATGCAGGACGTAGATGCGGTCGGCGTACCGGACACCGGACATGCGGTGCGTGACGAGGACGACGCTCCGGTTCGGGGCGGCGAGCCGGCGGATCCGGTCGAAGGCGGCGATCTCGGCTTCGGGATCGAGGGCGGAAGTGGGCTCGTCCACGATGAGGACGCCGTCCGCCGCCGACGTGGAGTCGCGCCAGTGCGTACGGGCCAGACCGATCTTCTGCCACTCGCCGCCGGAGAGCTCACTGGCGCCGCGGAACACGCGGGCCAGCAGGCTGCGCAGGCCGTCGGGGAGTTTCGCGACGACCGGTCCGGCACCCGCGTAGGCCACGGAGGGCTCCAGGGCGTCGGGTCCGGCCTCGTGGGCGGGCCGGCCGATCCGGATGTTCATCGCCGCCGTCACAGGCCAGCGCTGGAAGTCCTGGGTGAGCAGCGTGACGCGGTCGAAGAGCTGGGCGCGGTCCAGCGAAGCCGCTTCGGCATCGCCCCACCGCACCGTCCCGCTCTGCGGCAGCAGCAGACCCGACAGCAGCTTCATCAGCGTGCTCTTGCCGGATCCGTTCTCGCCGACCACGGCGGTCACCGAGCCCATGGGCAGCGTGAGTGACACCTCGTCCAGCGCAGGGGTCGAACGGTCCGGGTAGCGGTAGGTGACCCGGTCGAGCAAGACGTTGTGCACCCGTGCGGGAACGGGAGCACCCCCGCTCGGGATGGTCCGGCGCGTCGCCTCGTCCAGGAAACGGGAGTGGTCGCGGACGTAGAGGGACTCCTCGTGCAGCTGGTTCACGTTCATCACGAGCCCGCCCAGGCTCGCCGAGCCGGAGCGGACGGCGATGACCGCCGTGCCGGCGACGGCCAGGCCCATGTGCCCGCTCGTGATCAGCCAGAACATGATCCCGTACGTGGCGGCCATGGCCACGCCGGACAGCGCGGCGGCCACCCACTCCGTGACGGCCTTGCTGGAGGCCAGCCGCTCCTGCTCGGCCTCGGCGCTCTCGGCCATGCGCTCGTAGCGGCTGAGCAGGAACGGTCCGACGGAGTGAATGCGCACCTCCTGCGCGGCGGTGCGCTCGGTGAGCAGATTGCCGATGAGGCGGCCGGCCCGTACGTGCTCGACCCAGCTCATCACCGACACGTACCGCTCCTGTGCCACCCGCATCGCCCCCCAGCCGCGTGGCGCCGCGATCAGGACCAGCATGGGCAGCAGGGCCGGGTGCAGGATGGTGAGCACTCCGGCCGTGGAGATCAGGGAGATGCCCCCGTTCAGCGAGGCCAAGCAGGCGCCGATCATGTGGCGGGCGGACGCGGCGCCGTACTGGGCGACATCGATCAGCCGCCGGAACTCCGGGTCCTCGATGGCCTCCAGCTCCACCGATGCGGCGGCGGCCAGGTACTGGGTCGTGGCGATCCGCTCGACCAGTGGCTCCAGCCGGCCCGCCCGCGCGGTGGACCAGCCGGCCAGAACCGAGTTGACCGCGGCCGCGCCGGCGGCGGTGATCAGGCCGGGGAGCATCGCGTGCAGCCGCTCCACCGGCGTGCCCGAGCCGAGCAGCGCGTGCATGACGGCGTTGACCGCGAGCAGTCCGACGGCCGCGGCGATTCCCTGTCCGACCTCGCTGAGCGCGACGGCGAGCAGGGCCCGGCGGTCCGCCTGCCACGCCATCCGCAAGGTCGTCCCGACGAGTCCGGGCATGGAGCGCAGAGCGGACAACAGGGTCAGGTCGAGCCGGGCGTGCTCGTGTTCGGACCAGCCCATGTCATAGCGCAGCGGACCACCGAACAACTCCCGTTCGGCATCGGAGACCTGGGGCTCGGCCATCCGCACACGCCCGAAGAACCTCATCACCGGACGCCTCCCGGCTTTGGCCCTCGGAACCTTCCCGGTTTCCGTCATGCCGGATGCCCCGCTTCCCCTCGGGGAGCGCGGGCGTCGGATCCGCGGGCGGCGTCGGCGTGGCCAGCGGCCACGGCAGGGAGGACGGCAGTGGGTTCGAACGCCGGATGAACGGGCGCAGGGCTGTACACGGTATGCATGAACACTCCTCGGGGCGCCATGCGGACTGATGGGACAGATGATCGGTCGGCTGGGGATTCGGTGTCGCCGTTATGAGGAACAGAGGATGAAAACTGCTGTCACCTCGGCTGATAGTCGGCCATCTCATCCGATGGACGTTCAGCTCTCGGACGTGCGTTCCAGGCGGCCGGCGGCCGGCCGTGGGCCCGCCGGCCGGCCCGCCCTGGACCGAGTGCGGGGCGCGGGGTGCGGGGAGCGTCAGACGGGTCCCGTACGCCCGCGTGCGGTACGCGAGACCACCGAGGTGTGGACGAGCAGGCCCGCTGCCGCACCGGCCGCGTACCAGAACAGGTCGGGCGCGTTGAAGGTGGAACCGAGCACGAGACGGGCGGCGGTACTGCGCTCGGCCAGTTCCGCGGGCACGTCACTGAGCTGAAGGAACTCGATCCCCCAGCTGAAGGCCAGCGCACTCGCCGCCGCCGCCCCCGGCGACATGCGTGGCGCCAGGGCGACGACGAGAGCGAGAACCAGCACGGTGTACAGCGCGTCCCCGCCGTACTTGGCCACGCTCCCCACCGCCACGGCCCGCAGCCCCAGCCCGAGCCCGACGACCACCACCGCGACCCCGGCCGCCACCAGCCGGGTCCGCGACGGGCCGGTGTCGGCGTGCTCGTGGGTTTCGTGGAGGGGAGGCACAGGGACATCCTGCCGCATGTCCGGCTCCGGCGGGTGCAGGTACTGCCTTCCCGGCCACCACGAACGCCCTGACGGGCAGGACACGCTGCCCTTCCCGCCGACCGTGCCGCAGGGAACAGCCCGGCAACGACGCGTCAGTACTGCCGCCGGCCCCGGGGCGGTTCATCCGGAGGCCGGGGAGGACGGGGTTTCCCCGCCGGTGCGCTGCTGGAGTTCCCACAGGGACCGGAACAGCCCGGGCTCCCGGGTGAGTTGCGCGTACGTCCCTTCCTGCACGATCCGTCCTTGGTCGAGGACGACGATCCTGTCGGCCACGGCGACGTTGGTGAGCCGGTGGGTGATCAGCAGGACGGCCCGGTCCTTGGCCAGTTCCCGCAGCCCGGAGAAGACGTGGTGCTCTGCCCGCGCGTCCAGGGCGGCCGTCGGTTCGTCCATGACGAGCAGTGCCGCCTGCCGGTGGAAGGCCCTGGTGAGCACGACACGCTGCCACTGCCCGCCGGACAGCTGCTGGCCTCCGTACCACTCCGACGTCAGGAGCGTGTCGAGTCCCGACCGCAGACCGGGCAGCATGTCCGACGCCCCGGATGCCTCGCAGGCGGCGAGGACGGCGGCGTCACCGGTGTCGCCCTGCCCGAACGTGATGTTGTCGCGGAGCGTCAGCGGCAGGTAGGTGTACTTCTGCGGGACCAGGGCGACATGCTTCCACGCCTCCCAGGGCTCCAGCCGGGCCGTGGTCGTGTGGTCCCACGCCACCTCGCCGGACGTGGGCAGCAGCAGGCCGCAGATCAACCGGGACAGGGTGGACTTGCCCGAACCGTTCTCCCCGACCAGCGCCACGATCTCCCCGCGCCGCACCTGGAGGGAGACCCCGCTGAGACTGTCCCGCCGGGCCCCGTCGTACCGGTAGGTGATGTCCCGGACCTCGAACCGCTCCGGCGCCCCGGGCAGGGTCCGGTCGCCGCGGGACGACGCCATGGCCTGGCCGTGGGCGTTGTCGAGGAAGTTCTGCCAGTCCTGGACGTACCAGCCGGTGCGGACCAGGCGGGCCCCGCCGTTGATGATGCCGCGCACGGACGTCGTCGCGGTCTGGAGGGCGAAGACCGCGCCGCCTCCGGCCGCGAGGTCCATCCGGCCGGAGGCCAGCAGCCACAGCAGCGCGGCCCACACCGCGGCCGACGCCACACCGCCGGCGAGGGCACCGCCCAGCCCCATCCACGCACCCGTGTCCGCGGCCCTGCGCTCCGCGGTGTTGACCGAGGCGGCGAGCCGCCGGTACCGCGCGGTGAGGAACGGCCCGGCGAGGCAGGCCCGCATCTCCTCGCTGGACTCCACATACGCCATGTGCCAGCGCAGCTTGTGCAGCATCCGCCGCCGCCCCGACGTCTCCAGACCCGCCAGGTACACCACGCGCGCGGCCCGCACATACGCCGCGGCCTGCGGCAGGCACGCCAGGAGCAGCAGCGGAAGCAGCGCGGGGTGCAGCACGGCGAGTACGGTCGCGCCCGCGGCGAGTGTCGCCGTCGAGGCCAGCACGTCCTGCGCCTCGTCCACCAGGTCCGGGGTGACCTGGGCGCCGCGGTCGGCGATGTCGTAGAAGTCGTTGTAGCCGGGCTTGTTGTTCGCGGCGAGCTCCGCGCCGAGCGCGGCCTCGATCATCGTCAGTTCCGCCGCTCGCGCCAGCACCGGCCGCAACCGCCCGGTCAGCCACGTCACCGTGATCCCCAGCAGCGCGCGCAGACCGGTCGCCACCGCGATCACCGCCAACTGCGGCGTGGCGTCCCGCAGCCGTTCGGTGATGTCGCCCGACGAGATCAGCGCGGTGATCGTCCCCGTGACGGCGAGCAGTCCCAGCGCCGCGAGCACGCCGGAGGCGACCTGGCACGACAGCAACCCGACCGTCGCGCCGCGGTCCACCTGCCAGGCCATCCTCAGGGACCGGCGGACCAACGCGGGCAGCCGCCGCGCCATCGTCCCGGTCGTCAACTGCGCGCCGGCCCGGTGCCTGGACTCGTCCCGGTACAGGAACTCCTCCTCCTGCACGCTGCCCGTACCACGCGGAGCGCCCGCGCCCGTGGTCGTGCCCGTATCCGTATCCGTATCGGTCCCTGAGTCCGATGCTCCGGGATCAGGCTGTTCCTGTGTGCTGGCCGAGGTCAAAGGGGCCCCCTGACGGTCGCTGCGACTGACTCGCCGGGCTCAACGACCCCGCCCGGGTTTCGAACACATGTGTTTCGGTCGGGTGCCGAACCCCGGGATTGGAGGCGCGGCGGAGCATGCGGGGTGCACCGACCCTTGCCGGGCAAAGGACCGGGCACACGGCGGCGGTGGCCGAAACGCCGAGCGTGCTTCCTGCCCGGGAGCCCCGACCGTTCCGCGGGCCCCAGGGAACGGCCCGTCCCTGGCCCACGCCCGCGTGTTCACGGGGCCGGGCTGTCGTCAACGACGCGTCAGCACGGCATCGGCTCTCGTCTCTTCGACTGCGCCTCGGCGCTGCCCTCCCTGCCCGACGCCGACGCCGACACCGGGGCGGCCGGGGAGGACGGAGCCGCACGGCTCGGCGGCGCGGTCTCCGACCGGGTTCCGCGGCCGGCGCCGGCCCGGCGGGGGCGGCCGCGTTCCGGCTCCGCCGGCTTCCCGGCGGGGGCGGGAAGGAGACCGGCTCCTTGACCTGAGCGGACGGGGCGTCTCCCGGCCCGGCCGGACGGGCTCCGTGGCGGAGTCCGGGCCGAAGCGGGAGCGTCCGGGACGGTCGGCCTCTCGCGGGCCGCGGTCTCGGGGTCAGCTGCTGCGCAGCCGGGCCAGCGTCGTGTCCAGGTCGGCCCCGCGGGGCCGGTTGTGGGGCAGCTTGGCGAGCACGGCGGCCATGCCGCAGGTGTTGGTCACGGCGGAGAAGACCAGGCCGCCGGCGATGCCGGCGGACAGCAGCCGGAAGGCCGGGTGGGCGAACTCGCCCAGGGCCAGGCCCAGCAGGACGACCGAGCCGGCGGTCAGGCGGACCTGGCGCTCCATGCCCCAGGTCGCCTTCGTGTTCCCCTCGGGGCGGTCGAGGTCGTGGCCCTCGGCGGCCCAGGCGCCGGTGCCTCCGGAGAGGGTGGCGGTGTGGACGCCGTTCTCGGCGAGCATCCGGCAGGCGTTCTCGGAACGGGCCCCGGAGGCGCAGACGACGAGGACCTCGCCGCGGTCGGCGGCGGAACGGATGTCCGGCAGGGCGCGGTCCAGCTGGTCGAGCGGGATGTTGAGGGCACCGGGGACGTGGCCGCCGGCGTACTCGCCGGGGGTACGGACGTCGATGACGGTGAACTCGTGGAGACGGGAGCGGGCCTGGCGCGGGTCGAGGGCGGTGGGAGCGGTCATGGTCGATGTCGTCCTTCGTGTCGATCGTGTCGATGCCGTGGTGCGGGGGAGGGGGAGCTCCTGTACCTCGCGTGATGTCGGTGAGGGGCGGTGGTCGTGGGAATCGGTCGTGCGGGCGCGAAGCCGCGATCGGTGCCGGACCGTGCGGGCAGGGTCAGAGGAGCGCGTCGACGAGCATGAGGGCGGCGACGGCGAGCAGCAGGTAGCCGAAGAGGCGCTGAAGCGTCCTGCCCCCGACCTTCGCCGACAGCCGTTTTCCGTCCCAGGCGCCCAGGACCGCCGCCGCGGTGAACGGCGCGATGACCGTCCAGTCCAGGTGCGTTCCGGAGCCGGTCCGGGCGCCGAGCGCGGCCAGCGAGTTGATCGTGATGACCAGCAGGCTGGTGCCGACGGCCCGGCGCATGGGCAGGTTCAGCACACCCACCAGGGCCGGCACGGCGAGGAAGCCGCCGCCCACGCCCAGGAACCCGGTCACCGCGCCGAGCCCGGCGCCCGCGGCACCGGCCCTGCCGGGACGCACCCCGCCGGACGTCCCGGTGGGCGCGGGACGCAGCATGCGCAGGGCGGCCAGCGCCGCGACGACGGCGAAGGCGACGGTCAGCACCGTCTGGGGCAGGTGCCCGGCGGCGGCCCCGGCGATCATCGCGGGCACGATGCCCGCCGCCGCGAACAGCAGCCCCGTCCGCCAGACCACGTTGCCGTCCCGGGCGTGCCCCACGAGTGCCGTGACCGTGGTCAGGACGACGATGATCAGGCTGGTCGTGACCGCGTCCGCCGGGGTGAAGCCGAGCAGGTAGATCAGGGCGGGCACCGCCAGGACGCTGCCGCCACCGCCCAGCCCGCCGAGGGCCAGGCCGACGACGGCACCGGCGACGAGCGCGAGAATCAGAGACGTCATGCCACCGGGCCGCTGTTCCCGCGGTCGTCGACGACCGGATGCCCGGCGGCGGCCCATGCGGTCATGCCGCCCTTGACGTCCACCGCCTGCGCGCCGTGTTCGGCCAGCAGGGCGGCGGCCCGCTGCGAGCGGTTCCCGCTGCGGCAGATCACCACCAGCGGCCGTTCCCGGGCCGCGCCCGGCAGTGCCGCTCCCACCGCGAGGCGGGACAGCGGCGCGTGGACCGCGCCGGGCGCGTGTCCGGCGTTCCACTCGGTCTGTTCACGCACGTCCAGCAGGACGGCCGGGGCGTCGGCGCCCCGGGTGCGCCGGTGGGCCTCGTCCACGGTGACGCGGTTCTCACCGCGACGGAAGAGGGACATCGCACAACCTCTCGAGAAGTCGTAGGGGTGGGAGCGGGCGGGCCCGTTCAGCCGGTGACCACGGTCAGTCCGGCCTCGGTGGCGGCGTCGAAGCCGTCGTCCACGGCCACCACGTCACGACCCGCGGCGTCCAGCAGCGAGGCGGCGATCGCGGCACGCATGCCGCCGGCGCAGTGCACCCACACGGTGCCCGCCGGGACCTCGCCGAGCCGCTTGTGCATCTCGTGGATCGGAATGTGTACGGAGCCCTCGACGTACCCGGCGGTCCGCTCCGAGTCGCGCCGCACGTCCAGCACGACGATCCCGTCCGTGTCCTGCTCGGCCAGTCCGGCGAACGTGGACCGGGGGAAGGAGGCGGGGGAACCGCCCCCGGCCACCCACTCCTGCGGCGTGCCGGTCGCGGCGGCCGCGGGCCGGTCGATGCCGACCCTGACCAGCTCCCGCTGGGCCGCGGCCAGTTGCTCCGGGGACTCGGCGAGCAGGGTCACCGGCTTGCCCCACGGGATCATCCACGCGAGGTACGTGGCGATCTTGCCGTCCGCCTCGAAGTTGAACGATCCGGCCACGTGCCCCTCGGCGAACGCGACCCGGTTGCGCAGGTCCACGGCCCACTCACCGGCCGCGAGGCGAGCGGCGATCTCCCCGGCGTCCGCGACGGCCGGAGGCGTCAGGTCCACCGGAGCCGGACCGGCGGCGTTGGCCGGACCCATGTACGCGTAGTAGGCGGGGACGTCGTCGAGGCCGGCCAGCAGCCGGGCGACGAAGGAGTCCACGTCCGTGGTGAGCGCCGTGTTGACGGCCTTCTCCTTGCCGATCGTCGTGGCGTCCCCCTCGGCCTGCGCCGAGGAGCAGAAGCTGCCGAAGCCGTGCGTCGGCAGCACGGAGGTCTCGTCCGGCAGCTCGGCCGCCAGACGGTGCGCGGAGGCGTGCTGGGCGCGGGCCAGCTGCTCGGTCAGGCGGGGCTCCACCAGGTCCGGGCGGCCCACCGTGCCGATCAGCAGCGAACCGCCGGTGAACGCGGCCACCGGCCTCCCCTGCTCCATCAGCACGTAGGAGGTGTGGTGGGGGGTGTGGCCCGGGGTGGCGACGGCCCGCAGCTCGAGTCCGTCGTCGACGGTGACGGTGTCGCCGTCGGCCACCGGCACCCGGTCGAAGGACACCTGCGCGCCGGCCGGTACCAGATAGCCGGCACCCGTCGCCCGCGCCAGGTCCAGGCCACCGGTGACGTAGTCGTTGTGGATGTGGGTCTCCACCACGTGCGTGATCCGCACCCCGCGCCGGGCTGCCGCCACCAGCACCTGGTCGAAGTCGCGCGGCGGGTCCACCGCCACGGCCGTCTGCCTGCCGCCGGCCAGGTAGTGGCGGTTGCCGAGGCCCTCGAGCTCGATGGTGTCGACGAAGAACACGAAGACGTCCCTTCCGTGAAATTACCCCCCCGGGTATGTATCCACCGTAACACGGGTACCCCCCGGGGTATTCTGGTGTGTCTGCCGGCGCTTCCTCGCGTGTCCGTGGCAATGGCTGCCGGGGCTCGTGTGCGACGCAGGGAAAGGAATGCCGGGCATGGTCGCGGGCTCGTCCTCGGTCCATGCGGCCTGCCGTCCGGCCGAGAGCGTGCGGCCCGGCGTGTGCGCGAGGCCCGTCACGGCACGCGGGCGGGGAGGGCTCACCGGGTGTGCGGCATCCCGCCCGCGTCGTGGGAGGGGCTTTCCCCGGACGGGCGGGTGCGGATGGAGGCGCACGGGGCGGCGCGGCCGGATGGTGGTCCCGGTGGCCGGCCGGCCCGGTGGCCGGCCCGGCTCCCGGTGGTGCGAAGAGGGCGACTGCCTCGGCCGCCGGGTGACCGGCTACGGGCTCGAGGACGTGGCCCGGCCGCGCGTACCGGGTCAGGCGTCGGAGGCGCGGGCGGTGAGCGAGGCGAGGGCGGCGTCGAGGCGGCGGGTGGCTTCCTCGGCGACCGGGCGCAGGGCGTCGAGTTCGGTGAGGGTCACCATCGTGCCCGGGTCGAGGGCCTGTACGGCGGTGTGCTCGCCCTCGGCGCGGACGACGACGTTGCAGGGCAGCAGCAGGCCGATGGAGCGGTCGGTGTCCAGGGCGCGGTGGGCGAGGGAGGGATTGCAGGCGCCGAGGACGACGTACTCCTCCATGGCGTGGCCGAGCTTGGCCTTGAGGGTGGCGGTGACGTCGATCTCGGTGAGGACGCCGAAGCCCTGGGCGGCGAGGGCCTCGCGCACCCGGTCCACGGTGGTGGCGAAGTCGGCGTCGAGGTGCACGGTGCGGGCGTAGTGCATGGTCTCGCCTTTCAGTCGGTCCCGATGCGGGAGCGGGTATCCGGGTGGCTGTGAGCCACTCGTACGCTGCGGCGCGGTCACTCGGATGCGCGGGTGCCGGACCGGGCGTCCCGTACGGCTCTCACGCCGGCGACAGGAAGAGCCTCTCCAGCCGGCCGCGGATCTGCTCGGTGTCCTCGCCGTTCTTCCGCCCGGTTTCGATGCCGGTCGCGCACTGCTGCAGACCGGTGGCGATGATGGCGAAACCCGCACGGTCCAGGGCGCGGGACGCGGCGGCGAGCTGTGTGACGACGTCCTCGCGGTCGCGGCCCCTCCTCGATCATCCTGATGGCGCCGGAGATCTGGCCCTGCGCGCGACGCAGCCGGTTCAGTACGGACGTGAGGTCCGCACCCTCGGGTTCCAGTTCCACGATCACTCCCTGACAATACCCCTAGGGGTATTGCGTGTACCAATTCGCTCAAGGGTGGGCACGCGACGTCTCTTGCTATAAGGTTCGTCAGCAAGTCACTGTTACCGCCAGTAATAGCAGGAGAGGGCGGGGCACTTCCCGGACCCGACTCGAGGAGTCCCAGCATGGCCATCAGCATCTCGCGACCGGAGACCAGGAGCCGCACGCCAGAGAACGACATGGCGCGGCGGCTGCTCGACTCCTCCGCGCGGCTCTCGTACGACCCGCTCACCGAGGTCGACTGGGAGACCCCGCTCGACGAGGGCTTCCACGGCACCAGCCCGGAGTGGAGCACCCTCTACGGGACGGAGTACTGGAACGAGTTGACCGACGCGCAGCGCAAGGCGCTGACGCGGCAGGAGGCCGCCTCGGTGGCCAGCACCGGAATCTGGTTCGAGATGATCCTGCAGCAGATGGTGCTGCGGGACGTCTATGCCAAGGACCCGACGGACGACACCGTCCAGTGGGCGCTCACCGAGATCGCCGACGAGTGCCGTCACTCGATCATGTTCGCCCGCGGCGCGAAGAAGCTTCGGGCACCGGCCTATCGCCCCCACCGGGCAGCGGTCGAACTCGGCCGGTTCTTCAAGACCGTCGCGTTCGGTGAAGCGGCGTACGCGGCGATCCTGGTCGCCGAGGAGGTCCTCGACGTCATGCAGCGTGACTGGATGCGCGACGAACGGGTCGTGCCCTTCGTCCGCACCATCAACAACATCCACGTCGTCGAGGAATCACGGCACATGAGGTTCGCCCGCGACGAGACGCGCAGGCACCTCGCGCGCGCCGGACGCGTGCGCCGCCAGATCCACTCCTTCCTGATCGCCGTGGCGTCCTACGTCATCGTCACCAGCATGGTGAACCGGAAGGTCTACGCCAACGCGGGACTGGACGAGACGCGCGCCCTTCGCGAGGCGAAGGCCAACGAGCATCACAAGTCGATGATGCGCTCGAGCTGTTCCGGACTGATGGACTTCCTGGCCTCGGTGGGACTGCTCACCAGGCCCGCGCTGTTCTTCTACAAGCGCGCCCATCTGATCTGACGACCTCCAGGCGAGCGGACGACATGGCCTTCGCGATCACCCAGACCTGCTGCACGGACGCCACCTGCGTATCCGTCTGTCCGGTCAACTGCATCCACCCCACGCCCCAGGAGCGGGCCTTCGGCAGCACGGAGATGCTGTACATCGACCCGAAGACGTGCATCGACTGCGGTGCCTGCGCCGACGCCTGCCCGGTGGACGCCGTCTTCCCGGTCGACAGCCTGACCGGCGGACAGCGGGAGTACGCCGACATCAACGCGGCCCACTTCGAGCACGCCGGAACGACGTCACGGGCGGAGGCGAGGACACCGGCGGTTTCCGGGGCGGCCGGCCTCGGCCCGACCTTCCACCCCTGGGGCAGACCGGCCTTCGACCGTGTCCTGCCGCCGGACTTCCGGCCGCTCCGGGTGGCGATCGTCGGCACCGGACCGGCCGGCATGTACGCCGCCGAGGACCTGCTGCTCCACACCCGGTCCGAGGTGACCCTCGTCGACCGGCTTCCGGTCGCCGGCGGACTCGTCCGGTACGGGGTGGCGCCGGACCATCCGGCCACCAGGAAGATCGACGACACCTTCGCCCGCTTCCGCACCCACCCTCGCGTGCGCATGCACCTCGGCCTCGACGTGGGCACGGGCGTCACGGCCGAGGAACTCGCCGCACACCACGATGCGGTGATCTACGCCGTGGGCGCGGCCGCGGACCGGCGGCTCGGCATACCCGGCGAGGACCTGACGGGCAGTCTCCCCGCCACCACCTTCGTCGCCTGGTACAACGCACACCCGGAGGTCGCACCGGATGCCGTCGACCTCTCGGCCGGACGCGTCGTCGTGGTCGGCAACGGCAACGTCGCCCTTGACGTCGCCCGGATCCTGGTCTCCGACCCGGAGACACTGGCCGGCACGGCGATCGCCGGCCACGCGTTGGAGGAGCTGCGCCGGAGCACGGTGCGCGAGGTGGTGCTGCTCGGGCGCCGTGGTCCGGAACACGCGGCGTACACCAGGCCCGAACTGCTCGCTCTGAAGCACCTCCCCGGCGTGGACCTGCTCGTGGACGACCACGATGCGCGCATCGGGGCCACGATCGACGCCGCCGGGGCCGGGGACAAGGCGGGACTGCTGCAGGGCGTGGCACGTGAGGCCGTCGACTGGTCCCTCGCCCCCGGGGCGGCAGGAGGGCGGCGCCGCATCGTGTTCCGCTTCCTCTCCGCGCCCGTAGAAGTCCGCGGAGACGAAGCCGTCCGTGCGGTGCGCGTCACCGGCGGCGCCGGTGAGCGGGAGATCCCGGCCGGCCTGGCGCTGCGGGCGGTCGGCCACCGTGGAGTGCCCCCGGCGGGACTGCCGTTCGACGAGGACACCGGGACCGTTCCGCACGAGCGCGGCCGGGTGCCCGGCAGGCCCGGGACCTACGTCGTGGGCTGGATCAAACGCGGGCCTTCGGGAGGCATCGGCGCGAACCGCACGTGCGCGGCCGAGACGGTCGGCACCCTGCTGACCGATGCGGTCGCGGGCGTACTGCCCGCGCCGACCGGCGGACCGAAGGCATTCCGCCGCCTCGCACGCCGCCGACGCCGCTGACTCCCCACGGCCCCCCACCTGTGGCCCCGCCGCCGGCGGGGCCACAGG